>WRCU01000286.1 GCA_009783805.1 Oscillospiraceae bacterium | reverse complement strand
TCCGACAGGAAGACGAAGGCCATATACGTCTATGACTGGCGCGCCCCCATATCGTCCATGTACTACGACTACGGCAGGGGCCCGGCGGAGTACTCCTGCGGCATGGGCACCATCAAGGGCGCCGTCACGTTGAAGAGGCAATATAAGGTCGAGGGCGACAGGCTGGGCTACATGTTCGACAGCGACCTCACCATCAACGACGAGGCGCTGCGGGAGATGCTCGCCAAGAGCGCGGACGACCGCATGAAGACGATCGTCACCACCATTCAACGTGAGCAGAACGCCATAATAAGGGACGAGGGGACGCCGGCCCTGTTCGTGGGCGGGCCCGCCGGGAGCGGAAAAACCTCGATAGCGCTGCATAGGGCGGCGTACATACTCTATAGGAGCAAAGGGAAGGTGGAGTCCGAGAACATCCTGATCCTATCGCCGAGCAGGGTTTTCAACGATTATATATCGGGCGTGCTGCCGGAGCTGGGCGAGGACGCCGCCATGCAGTCCACCTTCGAAGAGTACACGGCCGCGGTCTTCGGCTTCGGCGATGAGGCCGAGGAGAAGGCGGTCATGTCCGAGAAAGTCTTCGGGGGGGACGGCACGCGCCTCACCGAGGCTAGGAGGTTGGGGATGGCCGTGAAGTCGGCCCCATGGTTCCCGGGCGTGCTCGACCGGTACGCCTCGGACATCGACGGGGAGAACGGCGTTTTTCAAGACCTCGTTTACAAAGGCGAGACCGTCCTTTCGGGGCGGGAGATGGAAGGCATGTACCGGGACGAGTACAAGTCCTGGCCGATGGCGAGGCGGCTCAACAAGATCATGCAGCGGGCTTTTTTCCTGCTGGAACCTCACGAGAAGGCCAGGATCAAAGAAATATCCGAGGACGACGCGTTCGGCGAGGAGCATTTCGGGGAGGTGAAGGCCGCCAGCAGGCTATACGGGGCGAGGGAATTCAACGCCATACGTGACGGCCTGAAGGAGGCGCTGGCGGTGGACGGCCTCAGGCACTACGCGGAGCTTTTCAAGGGGGGTAGGATCCTTAGGTACATCGACCCGGGCGAGCGCGGACTTACCGAGGACGGCCTGCTGGCGATGGCCGCGGAAACGGCCTCGCGCCTGGATTCTGGGTTTTTAGCGTATGAGGACAGGGGCCCCGCCATGTACCTGAGGGTACTGCTTGAGGGCGTGACGCTGCCCGGGAAGGTGAGGCACGTCATCATGGACGAGTTCCAGGACTACACCCCGGTCGAGGCGGCCGTGGCCGGCCGGCTCTTCGGGGGCGGCTCGATGACCTGCCTGGGCGACTTCGACCAAAGGATCAACCCAGCCTTCTCCGAATATGGCTTTGGGGACGTGGTCGGCATGTCCGGGTTCCGGAACCCGAAAGTCCTGACCCTTAATAAAAGTTTCAGGTCGACCAGGGAGATAGCCCTCTTCGCCAAGGCGATCCTCGGCGGGGGGGATGAGTATGAGTACGTCAACAGGCCCGGCGAGCTGCCGGCGATCGTGAGGGTGGGCGTTCCGGCCTCGGGCGGCGGGGCCGCCGACGCGAAGACGGCGCTGGCTGTCTTGGCGGCGGACATAGCCGAGCGATCGGCGGGGGTGAAGTCGGCCGCGGTCATATGCCCCAGCCAAACGATGGCGAACGCCGTTTACGACGCCGTGCGCAAGGTCACGAAGGCGCACCTGATGAAAAAGGACGACGACGGGTTCTTCATCGGACTGACCATAGCCCCATGCTATCTGGTGAAAGGGCTGGAGTTCGACTCGGTCTTCTTCTACGACGCGGGCGCCGGCCGCCTGCGCGGGGACCCCGGGTCGGGGCCCGGCGCGGGCGGGTACCGGAAAATGCTGTACACGGCGTGCACGAGGGCCCTGCACACGTTGCGCGTATACCACACGGGCGAGGCTTCGCCCCTGCTGACGCCGCTCATCGACGGTTCGGGCCCCCGGCTGGCGGAGGTCACGGCCATCGGGCCCGCGTGAGGGTGAGGGGCAGCGGCTGCAAGGCCCCCAGCTGGCGGAGGTCACGGCCATTGGGCTCGCATGAGGGTGATTATTTGCGTGGGTCGGGCCCATAATGGTATCCTCTCCTTTGAGCAAGCGTCCCTACCATATAAATGACGTGAGAGTAGCGCCATCAACCGAAAAGGAGTGTGCTCAGGCCGCGCCGCCGCCTTTATGTGCGACGCCAATCGCGGGCGCCGCCATTTTGGGCCGCGTCACCCTAGGCCCGAATAACTTGGGCCTACCATGGCGACGACATCGCGCCCATAGCGAATCATTATGACCGATACGCAGGATCCCCCCAGGACAAGGAAGATAGGCTTCGCCGAGACAGTCCTTAGGGACGCGAACCAATCGCTCCTGGCCACCAGGATGCCCTTCTCCGACTTCGAGCCCATCCTCGGCATGATCGGGTCCGCCGGCTACCATGCCGTGGAGTGCTGGGGGGGGGCCACGTTCGACTCGTGCATGAGGTACCTGAACGAGGACCCGTGGGAGAGGCTGAGGATGTTCAAGGCCAAGGTGAGGGGCCCTAAGCTCCAGATGCTGCTCCGCGGGCAGAACCTCCTGGGATACAAGCACTACGCGGACGACGTGGTGAGGATGTTCGTCAGGCTGTCCGTCCGCAACGGCATAGACGTGATCAGGATCTTCGACGCGCTGAACGACATGCGCAACATCAGGGTGGCGGTCGAGGAGACCATAGCCTGCGGGGCCCACGCCCAGGGCGCCATCTCATACACCACCAGCCCGATACATAACTTAGGGTCGTTCGTGGCCATAGGCGTCGAGATGAAGGCGATGGGCGCGCAGTCCATCTGCGTCAAAGACATGGCGGGGATCATGGGCCCGCAAGAGGCCTATGACATCGTGAGCGCCTTAAAAAGGGAGGTGGGCCTGCCCGTCCAGCTGCACACCCACTCCACGACGGGTCTAGGGCCCCTCACGCTCATCAAGGCCGTGGAGGCCGGCTGCGACGTCATAGACACGGCCATATCCGCGCTCTCCGGCGGAACGTCGCAACCCGCGACCGAGACCTTGGA
>WRCU01000285.1 GCA_009783805.1 Oscillospiraceae bacterium | reverse complement strand
TAGGATACGCCTCCTTTTGGACGACATGGCGGAGACGATGCGCTTCTCGGATGGGGTCGGCCTCGCGGCGTCGCAGGTGGGCGTGCTGCGGCGGGTGGCCGTGGCGGACGTGGGCGAAGGGCTGGTCGAGCTGGTGAACCCGGTCATCGTCAATAGGGAAGGCTCGGACGTGGACTTCGAGGGATGCCTCAGCGTGCCGGGGTTCATGGGGGAGATGGACCGCCCTTTCAGCGTCACCGTGGAGGCGAAGGACAGGGACGGGAACGGCTTCACGCTGGAGGCCGAGGGCCTGCTCGCGAGGGTCATATGCCATGAGCTGGACCACTTGGACGGGCAGACCATCAGGCAGGGCGCGCTCAGGCTGCTGACCAAGGAGGAGTATGAGGCCTTGGGATCCGATGAGGGCCAGGATGTAGGGCGGGAGTAAAACTGATGGGATGATGGGTCGCCGTTTTGGCGCCAACAATGAAAAGCTATGGAAGGAAAGGTGGGGTCCTTTCGGTCATAGGGTTGGATGGCGGCACCGCCGATAAGGTGATCAAGTCAGGCGCCGGCCGCAGGGTCCTTTTTATGGGGACGCCTGATTTTGCCGTCCCTTCCTTGGAGGCTCTCGTCGGTGCCGGGTATGGCGTAGTCGCCGCGGTGACGCAGCCGGACAGGCCGAAGGGCAGGGGTGGCCGACTGTCCGAACCCGCCGTCAAGGTATCGGCCGAAAGGTTGGGCATCCCCGTGATGCAGCCCGAAAGCGTCAGGGGCGCAGGCTTCCTTAATGAAGTCGCCTCCTTGGCGCCGGACGTCGCGGTGACGGCGGCCTACGGCAAAATGCTGCCGCAAAGCTTTCTGTCCATGCCGGCATATGGCACGGTTAACGTCCATGCCAGCCTGCTTCCGGCTTACAGGGGCGCCGCGCCGATCCAGCGGGCCATCATGGCCGGGGAGTCGGTGACGGGCGTCACGACCATGCTCACCGAAATAGGCATGGACACGGGCGACGTCCTCATGAGGGCGGAATGCCCGATAGGGTTCGGCGATGATTGCCGCACGCTCAGCAAGCGTTTGTCGGGGTTGGGGGCGGACCTGCTCCTCACCACGTTGGATGGCATCTTCGACGGGACGCTGCGCGGCGAAAGGCAGGATAGCGGCGCGGCTACGTACGCGCCCATGCTGACGAAGGCGGATGGGGCCATCGATTGGGATAGGCCCGCCAAGGAGATAGCGGACAAGGTGAGGGCCTTGTGCGAGTGGCCCGTGGCATACGCCGAGCTGGACGGGCTCAGGCACAGGATACTGGCGGCCGCGGTCGGCGGGGTTGCGGGTCAAGCTTGCAATGGCGGCGGGTCGGGGCCCGGGGCAGGCTCCGATGCGTGCGGGACGGTGACCGAGGTGGGCGAAGTGTTCATCAGGGTACGCTGCGGCGTAGGCCACATCGAGATACTGAGGATCCAACCGGACGGCGGCAAGGCCATGGAAGCGGCGGAGTTCGTCAGGGGGCGTCCCGGCCTGTTGGGCCGGCGCTTCACGTGAGCGTAGGGGGGGCGGATGGGATGGGCCATATGGATCCGGACGCGGGCGGCTCGGCCCGGCCAGCGCCTGACGCGGGCGGCTCGGCCCGGCCAACGCCTGACGCGGGCGGCTCGGCCCGGCCCGCAGGCCCGAACGGTGCGCGCCCTAATTTTTGCGACCTGACGAAGGGCGCCATGGCGGCCCAGTTAATTAAAATGGGCGCCACGCGGTACAGGGGCACCCAGGCCTTCCGCTGGGTCAACGGTGCGCGCGGCATCGGCGGGGGCCTGATCACGGACTTCGGCATGATGACCGACGTCCCTTTGGGCCTGAGGGACCGGCTTAGGGAGTCATACTCGCTGTCCTGGCCGGAAATAAAGGGCGAGTCGACCTTGGTCAGGGAGGGGACGACGAAGTTCCTCCACAGGCTGTGGGACGGCGGCCATGTGGAGTCGGTGCTGATGGCCGGCGGCGGCGATTCGGCCATATGCGTGTCGTCGCAGGTCGGCTGCGGCAGGGGCTGTACCTTCTGCGCCTCGGCGGGCGGCGGGCTGTCCAGGAACCTTACGCCGTCGGAGATGACGGGCCAGGTTTATGGGATAATGGGCATGGCGGGCTGCAAGGTCGGGAACGTGACGGTGATGGGGGTGGGCGAGCCTTTCGACAACTACGGGAGCCTCATCTCATTCCTATCGATACTGGGCGATCCGGACGGGCTGAACGTCGGGTCCAGGAACGTGACCGTGTCGACGTGCGGCATATCGCCCATGATCCGCGAGTTCGCGGGCGAGAAGGGCCAGACGAACCTCTCGGTCTCGCTGCACGCGCCTGAGGACGGGCTGAGGCAGGCCCTGATGCCGGTCGCGGTGCATTACCCCCTGGAAGGGCTGATGGACGCCTGCGAGTACTACGCGGCGAGGACCAACAGGCGCGTCACGTTCGAGTACACGCTCATCAAGGGGGTCAACGACAAGGACACGCACGCCTACAGGCTGGCGACGCTCCTGGGCGGGCGCGAGGGGCTCCAGGGGCTGTGCCACGTCAACCTGATGTCATATAACGAGGTGGGGGGTTGCGCTTATAGGAGGAGCAGCCCGGAGCGGATGTCGGTCTTTGAGGCGAGGCTGAAGGCGGCAAGGATCCCCGTCACGGTCAGGAGGACCAAGGGCGGCGGGATAGGGGCGGCCTGCGGGCAGCTTAGGGCCGGGTCCGGCCAGGGGGAGTCGGGGTAGCATGGAGGTTTACGCGCGCAGCGAGGTGGGCCGGGTCAGGGCGGGGAATCAGGATTATTGCAAGGTGGTCCGTCGCGGCGACGGAGAGCCTTTCATCGTCATGGTCGCCGACGGGCTGGGGGGCCATCTGTCCGGGGAGGTCGCCAGCATGATGGCGGTCGAGCGCTGCGCCGGGCATATATTCGAGAGGTTGGGAGGCGGGGGCGGAAAGCGCCGGCTGACGGCCGCCGTCATCCGCAGGGCCATACTGGGCGGGTTTGAGGCGGCGAACGAGGAGGTCTTCGAGAGCTCGGCCTCCGACGACTCGAGGTT
>WRCU01000284.1 GCA_009783805.1 Oscillospiraceae bacterium | reverse complement strand
CGCCGCTTTCGTACAGCCAACCTTTCCCGGCCTTCAGCGCCGGGACGAACGTGAGGGTCGCGGCCAGCGCCCCCAGGCAGCCTACAATCAAGTCCTTCATCGTGTCCGCCAGAGCGGCCTGGCCAACCAATGCGGTCCCGTCCTCCATCATGAACTTCTGCATGTTCGTGCCTAAGGCCAAGTCCATGGAGAACTCGAAGAACTCCCAAACCGCACCGACGGACAAGGCGAACGCCACCGCGGCGACGGCGACGGCGGCGGGCGTGATCAACGCCTCGCACCCCTTCCTCCTAAGCACGCTCACGATGGTCAGGGCGCCGAGCATCCATAGCATGAAGCCGCTGGAGAAGTGCAGCACCGAGTCCCATACCGGTATCCTGTAATAGAAGGAAAACGCCTCGCCCATGGGGATGGCGCATACGATGAAGGCGTAGTAGGCCGCGCACAACGCGTCCGGCGGCTTGATTCGGGCCAGGGCGCCGATCGCCTTCGGCGCGTGGGCCAAGGCGATCCCCATGCCGCAGGCCGCCAGCGAGAGCGCAAGCCCCGACGGCTCCCCGTTCGCCCCCGTAGGCGAAGGTAACGTGGACCCCGCCATGTAGGTCGCCGATATGCATATCATGGACGCGGCGCAGAACGATATGGCGAGCCAGTAGGCGGCGCGCTCGATCGGGAACGGCTTCCTCTCGGCTTGAGCCAATGCTGCGGTTTGGGTGGTCATCTTATGTCAGCCCCCTATCGTTGATGCCGACAGTGTACCGCCCGGATGCTTGCGACTTGTTTGAGTGATGTTTCCGAGATGTTAATCGTCCGTCACGGCATGGGCCTTTATCCTACGATACGTTCCTTCGTCCCTATGTGCGAGCCCGAGCGTTCCTATCGGAACAGGCTTTCCACCTTCCCTATCAGCCTTTCCGCGTCATCCTCGCTGCCCGCGTGGACGCAGATGGCCAGGCCTTCGGGCCTCAGCCCGCCGATGGCCTCCAGGACCTCCGATACGCAGTCGGCGGCTTGGGAGTATATGAGGACGGGCTTGCGCTTGGCCTGGATCCTCCTTATGAGGGGGATCCATTGGCGCAGCCCCATATGGCCCGCGCCGGGGATCCACTGTATGGCCCTTATCTCAGGCACGCCCAAAAGCGCATCCAGGTGCTTGACGTAGTTCACGCCGTCGACGTGGTACATGTTGTACTCGACCGTCCCCATGATCGCCATCGTGTCCGGCATCACGATGTCCATGAAGTCGCCCGGCGATATGGAGACCGCCTCATCCGCCTCCAGTCCCAGGGACGTCCCCGGCGACCAGGCCCCATACGCGTTGAGGTACCCCTCCACGGAAGGGTCCTCCCCGACCGCCCTCATCTGCGACCCGTATATCCCCCGCATGATCTCGCCGAGCCTTCCCATCTGCGCCTTCACCAATTGCCTGTCCCGCGCTATGTCGATCATCAGCCTGGTCGAGCCGCGTATCTGCGCGAGCGTGTCGAACGTGGGGTTCCCCAGGTGCGGGAGCAGCATGTAGCGACCTTCGCCGCGCCTGGCGGCCTCCTTCTGGAACTCGCAGAACCATCTCCACCAGCGGTTTTCCGGGTCATGGGAATATTCCGGATATCGGTCCTCGCCTCCGCCCGCCAGCGGCTCCGCCCAGACGGTCTCGTCGCGGAACCTTACGCCGCATCCGCAGAAGGCCGCGTGCCCCACGGACCAACCCGGGTTGCAATGCGCCAGGGCCTCCCCCCCGAGGTACGTCTCGGCCAGCCTGCGCTTGGCGGACTCGATGATGTGGTCGGCGTCGGCATGCCTGACCTCCGGGTCCGTCCCCCGCTCGTCCAGCCTCCCCACCTTTATGGGGTCCAAGCGGTCCGGCGCCCTTTTCGGCGCGTAGACCTGGAGGACGGGCCTATCGAGATAGCCGCATCCCCACCAAGCCTCCCAGCGCCTCTTAATGAGGCCCCAATCCCTGAACCCTACGTCCACGGCCTACCCCCGCAAGGCGATGCGGCGCCCTTCGCAAACCTATATAATCGGTCGTAACCCGATCCCATTATAGACGCATGGGGGCCTTCCATGAAAAAGACGGCGTACATAGTCTGCGACAACCACCTGGACCTCATATGGAGGAGGGGGTTTGAGAGGCGGTTCGAATATGGGGGGGCGACGATAAGGCCCTACGTCGAGATAGAGGAGGACCTGATCGACAGGTGGCTCGGGTTGGTCGAGTCATCCGGGGCCATCTACGGCGTGGAGCAGTCCCTGACCCTGAGGAAGTACCTGGAGCGCAATCCGGACAGGCAGGAAAGGATAGGGCGCCTGCTCAGGGAAGGCAGGATGGTCCCCCAAGGCGGCGGGGAGTCGATCATCGACACCAACATGGTCTGCGGCGAGTCCATCGTCCGCAACCATATATACAGCATAAAGTGGTATGAGGAGACCTTCGGGGTCAGGCCGGGGTACGCGACCGTGCGGGACTCTTTCGGCATGAGCTCGCAGCTGCCTCAGATACTCAGGGGGCTGGGGTACCATTCGCTGTTCGGCTTCGCCTACAGCGGCAGGAGCGAGAGGCCTTACTGGAAGGGCTTGAACGGTGACCTCATACATTTCTTGGGATCCTACGACCAGATAGATGGCGTTACTCACATCTACATAGGCAAAGGCTACAAGCTGCAGGCATGCCCCGCCTGCGACGGCAGGGGGTGCCGCCCCTGCGGCTGGTCCGGGGTGGACTACAGCCATTCCAGGATGCCGGAGTACGACAGGAACGAGAGGGACATAAGGCGCTTCGCGGAGTCGGACAGCCCCGTCGCGGTCCTGTCGGTAACGTCCGAGGAGGTGGGCGAGCGGGAGGACGTGATAGAGGCCGTGGTCGGCATCGCGGAAAGGTACGGGATAGAGGCGCGCCTCTCGTCCGACGAGGAGTTCCTGGCCGTGTTCGCCGGCGAGCATATAGACAGGCTCAAGGCAGGCGTGCCCGACCCTGGGGACGTCGATCCCAGGACGGATTGGAACCCGGCCTGCACGGGCGTCTACGTCACGAGGATCGAGCTCAAGAGGCTGAGCCGCGAGCTGGAGG
>WRCU01000283.1 GCA_009783805.1 Oscillospiraceae bacterium | reverse complement strand
CGCATGCGATCAGCAGGTACGCCGCCGCGGCCATGATGGGCCTCCGAAAGGTCAGGCTCGAGGCTTTGGCGGCTACGTACCTTGCGGCTGTGGCTATAGGGCTTTCGTTTGGCATGGTCCGAGGCATGAAAATACATTTTTGTATTATTATGCCATTATACCGGCCTTACGTCAACGCCAACCCGCGCGCGTGCCAGGCCTAGCCGTCAGACGACGCGGACGGTCCGCCTGTCCGTGTATACGTAGCCTACGGGCACGTCACCCCCATCATGGGCAACCTCGTCCTTAAGCTGCATGTCATAGCAGACGCCGACCACCTTCGGACCCTTAGGCCCTGCCGAGCGGCCTAGCCCGGACGAACAGCCTTGCCCGGCCATGCCGCCGGGCGCGCCCATGCCTTCCGGCCCGATCTGGCCCCGCAAGCCGCCCAGGTAAGCGTCGTACATGCCCTTGCCGTACCCCACCCTGCCCCCATCCATGCCGAACGCGAGGCCCGGCACGACCACCATGCCGACCCGTCCCCCTACCAGGACTCCGTAAGGCTCGCCGCATGCCTCAGGAACCGATCGCGGGCCCATGGCCACGTCCTCGTCCAAGTCCTTAATGATGCACGGCACGATCCCTTCGCCGCGGATCGCCGGGACGGCGACGACCTTGCCCAGTCTCAGGCACTCGCATATGAAGGCCCTTGTCGAGACCTCATACCCATAGCTGACGTAACAAAAAATCCCGTCGGCGTCCGCGAAGTCCGCCAGCAGCCTCTTCGTCAGGCACGAGGAGGCGGACCGCCGATACTCTTCCGTGAGCATGCGCCGCTCGGCCTTCATGGCCCGTCGGATCGATGCCTTCCGGGCGGCGGTCCCGCCGCCCTCGCCGAAGGGCCCATCTAGGCCGGGCCACCCGATTGAAATATCCATCCGGAAAATATACTATATTAAGGCGCGCGGCGGCAAAGCGGCCCGCGGCGCGGGCGGACCGCCGCCCGGAGCGGGTGGGCCGCCGCCATATCGGCCGATTGGGAGCGAACCTTGGGCAAGGGCATGGACATGTTCGACTATAAGCTATGCATGGACTCCCTGACCGTGTTCAGGGACGTGCTCAGCGACAAGGCCGTCTTCTACCTCTACGACTTCGTCTCCTCGTGCCACATGATTGGGACCGAGGTGGAGGAGATACTCTTTCGGTACGGCGACTTCCTCTACTTCCTCTCGAAAGGGAACGACGAGCTTTCGCTGCCCGGCCACGTAGTCAGCCTCATAGAAGGCGGCGACAACATCCTCTCGCGCGCGGCGGCCTCCTTGGGCGAGGGGGAGGCGGTCGGCGAGCCCATAGCCTACGCGGCGAGGCATGACCTGGGCCTATTGCAGACGATAGCCTCGATAAGCCCGGAGGCCGTCAGGGAGCAGCTCATAGAGCGCTCGAACTACAGGCACATGGGGTACAAGCTGATCGAGGGCCTGCCTTCATGGAACATGGCATATACGAACGACGCGATCTTCAGCCTGCGCTCAGGCAAGGATTGGGGCGACTCCTTAACGGACCTGGTAGGGTATTACCGGAGCCTGGCGCGGCCCGACCCAGTGTGAGGCCCGCGACCCCAGACTCAGGCCACGCGTCCGGACGGCGGGACTTGATTAGCTAAGGCCGCCTAATCGGCCTTCCTACGCTCCGCCTTGATGAAGTGTCTGACGTATAGGGCGAAGGCCATGACGTTAATGGCGACCGCCCCGAACATCGCGACCATGGCGGTGACGCCGAAAGGCCCGCCGCCGAAGTCGTCACCCATGTACCTGGCGAATATCGTGAGCACTATCGCCACGAAGAACGAGATGGCGGCCAGCTTCCCGAACCATTCCGCCATCTGGAGCGACTTGGCCTGCTTGAAAAATATAAAAGCCCCGACCACCATAAGGACTTCTTTCGCGAAGAAGACCACGGCGAAGGCGGGGTGCAGCACGCCCATCACCGTCAGGACCACGAAGGCCGTGGCCGCGATGAGCTTGTCGGCGGCGGGGTCGGCTATTTTCCCGAACGAGGAAACGGCGTCGTTCCTCCGCGCTATCTCACCGTCTATCGTGTCGGTGGCCATGGCCGCCGTGTAGATTATGGCGGCGACTAAAAAAGATTCGTCATACAGGAGGATCCCGAAGAAAGGTATGACCAGGAGGCGCAGGACGGTCAGTATGTTCGGCAGCGCAGCTATCATAAGGCTAAGGCTTCCCCCCCAAATCGACGGCCGTCGGGGCCGCCGCTGTAAGGCTCATATCGACAGCACCTTGCTCACGTTCACGTACTCGGGCCCTATGGTCTTGCGCATGGCCAGGGCCTCGCTTATATCCAGGTCGACGAGGTCGTCGCCCCTCATGGCCAGCACCCTGTCGTACGTTCCCTCCCTGAGCAGCTCCACCGCCCTGACCCCCATGCGGGAGGCCACGACGCGGTCCTTGACCGTGGGGCTTCCGCCCCTCTGTATATGCCCGAGTATCGTGGCCCGGGACTCTATCCCGGTCGCCGCCTCGATCTTGGCGGCTATCTCCACCGCGCCGCCGACGCCCTCGGCCAAAATCACGATATAGTGCCTCTTGCCCCTGTTACGCCCCTCGATGATGGGCAGGAGTATGTCCGCGTCCATGTCGAGCTCCTGCTCTGGGAAGACGACCGCCTCGGCCCCGGTCGCTATGCCCACGTTGAGGGCGATGTACCCCGCGTGCCTGCCCATGACCTCCACTATGCTGCACCTCTCGTGCGAGTAGGCCGTGTCCCTTATCTTGTCTATGGCGTCCTGGACCGTGTTCAGGGCCGTGTCATAGCCTATGGTGTAGTCGGAGCACCCGATGTCGTTGTCGATGGTGCCGGGGATCCCCACCACCTTCACCCCGCGCCTGCACAGGTCGCGGGCCCCCTTGAACGAGCCGTCCCCGCCGATGACGACGATCGCGTCCATACCGAAGACCTTTGCCATGGAGACGGCTTTCGCCATCCCCTCCTCCTTGGTGAACTCCAGGCACCTGGCCGTCTGGAGGATGGTCCCGCCCCTGTTGATGATGTCGGAGACCGACCTGGAATCCATCTCCT
>WRCU01000282.1 GCA_009783805.1 Oscillospiraceae bacterium | reverse complement strand
GCCGGGCCCTGCGGGCCGGGCCGATGCGGCGGCCTCGGCGGGGGCCGATGGCCTCCCGCCGGGCCCTGCGGGCCGGGTCGATGCGGCGTCCTTGGCGGGGGCCGATGGCCTCCCGCCGGGCCCTGCGGGCCGGGCCGATGCGGCGGCCTCGGCGGGGGCCGATGGCCTCCCGCCGGGCCCTGCGGGCCAGGCCGATGCGGCGGCCTCGGCGGGGGCCGATGGCCTCCCGCCGGGCCCTGCGGGCCGGGCCGATGCGGCGGCCACGGCGAGGGCCGATGGCCTCCCGCCGGGCCCTGCGGGCCGGGCCGATGCGGCGGCCTCGGGCGAGACCGTCAACCTGAGCGCCACGGAGCTGCTCGTCAAGCCGTTTTACTTGTTCCGCACTTACGACCCATATGAAGTCCAATACAGAAGGAAGATGCTTGGGGATGGGGTCAGGTTCGGCAAGGTCGGCAACCATGCCCTGGATCCCCCCGAAAGGCACAAATTAATGGGCCCGGTCACCAGGATCGGCAGGAGCGCCCATGAGTCCGACATCGTGCTCAAGAACATTACGGTCGGAAAGAGGCATGCGCAGATCAAGCGCGAAGGCCAAAGGCACTACTTGATCGACATGAAGTCCCTAAATGGCACCTACCTCAATGGGGGGCCCATCGAGCCGGGCGTATGGGAGGAGATAAGGAGCGGCGACAGGCTTACCTTCGCCGACTGGGAATACGCGTTCACCGACGAGCCCGATATGCTAAGATATCCGTAAAACGGCAAAGGCGGCTCATTGGGCGAGATCTCGAGGACAGTGACCAAGGTGACCCTGCCCGTCGTCACGGAGCAGTTCTTCATCGTGATAATGGGCAGCGTCAATGCCATCATGGTGTCCAACATAGGCAAGGAGGCCATCTCCGGCATCAGCCTGATAGACTCGATCAGCCTGGTGGTGATCGCCCTCTTCTCCTTGATAACGGTCGGCTCCACAATAATAGTCGCCCAATACGCGGGCACGGGCGACAGGGCGATGATGTCCGGAACCGCGAGGCAGGCGGTCATGACGGCGGCGGCCCTCTCCGTGTTCGTCAGCGCCGCCCTGTTCGCCGTGAGGCGCCCCATGCTCACGGCCCTCTACTCCGCGGCGGATCAGGGCGTCCTCGACGCGGCCTTGGCCTACTTTACGATCGCGCTCTTCTCGTACCCGCTGCTCGCCGTGAACTCGACCGCGTTCGGCGTCATGCGCGGGAGCGGCGACACGAAGACGCCGATGCGCATATCCGTCATCATGAACGGCGCGAACATAGCCCTGAGCTATGTGCTCATATATGGCTTGAATTGTTACCTAGGGCCCATCGCTATAGACATCCCCGGCTTCGGCGTCCATGGGGCGGCCATCGGCCTCACCGCGGCCAGGCTCCTCGGCGCCTCTCTGTCGCTGTACGCCATTTGGGGCCAAGGGAGCGCGGTTTCCATAAGAGGTATATTCCGAGAGCGGCCGAGCGCGCCCATCCAGAGGGAGATCATGCGCTACGGCATACCGGCCTGCGTGGAATCGACGATGTTCCAATCCGGCAAGATCGTCGTGCAGATGCTCATCGTCCGGCTGGGCACGGCGGCCATAACCGCCAACTTCATCGCCAACTCCATTTTCGGCCTGATAAACATCCCGGGTGAGGCGCTCTGCATATCCGCGGTGACCTTGGTGGGGCAGTCGGTCGCGCGCGGCGACGGGGGCCACACGAAGAAGGTTTCGGCCTACGTGACCCTACTGTCCAGCGCCGCCCTCCTCGTCCTGAGCCTCGCCTTCCTCCCTTTCCTCAAGGGCATCATAGGCCTGTACACCCAGGACGCGGAGACCGCCTCCCTGACTTATGGCCTCCTCCTGACGCTTACGGCGACGCTTGGGATCCTCTGGTCGGGATCTTTCGTCCTTCCGCCATGCCTGCGTTCCGTCGGCGACGTGCGGTTCACCATGTACGTCTCTGTGGCCTGCATGTGGCTGTGCAGGGTAGTCTTCAGCTATCTGCTCACGGTCGTCTGGGACCTGGGGATCTACGGCATATGGGTCGCGATGTACATGGATTGGGTGTTCCGCACGTCCATCCAGGCGTTCAGGCTGGCCCGCGGCAAGTGGGTAAGGGAGTTCGAAAGGATAAGCAAGTCGTTGGCCGGCCGATAGCGCGCTGTTTCCGCGCCGCTACGTCGGGGCGGCGGATCGGCCGCAGGCGCGGACTATATAATACGGGAGGCTTAGCGTCAATATGAGGGAACGCAACTTTTCGCTGAACCGCTATTGGGAGAGGCTCGCCGAGTCGGGCCCCCCCTCCATGTCGTTCGACGCGCTCTGCGGGCACGGGGGGATGGGCTGGGGGGAGTGGCGCGGCAAGGCGATCCCGAAATTGAGGGAGGTCCTGGGCGAGATGCCGGACCCGGTCGCCCTGAACCCTGAGACCGTCTACTCCGTCGCCGACGGCGACCTCATAAGGGAGCGCGTGGTCATCGACTCCGAGGAGTTCATGTCCGTCCCGTGCCAGGTGCTCAGGCCGGCCGGGATGAAGCCCGACGGCGCGAACGCGGCGATCCTGTGCTGCCATGGCCACGGCTTGGGGAAGGACCTGGTCGCAGGCATGCCGTCCACCCCCGACCACGCCCAACGAATCAAGAACCTGAACTATGACTATGGCCTCCAGATGGCCAAGGCGGGCTTCCTCACCGTCATGCCCGACCTTAGGGGGTTTGGCGAGCGCAAGGACCACGACCCGGTCCCGATGCAGAGGGACCCATGCAACGTCCACTACATCAAGGGCGCGGCGATGGGGCGCTACCCGATGGCCCTCAACATCTGGGACATGATGCGCGTGATCGACTACATGCAGTCCAGGCCGGAGGTCGACCCCGAAAGGATAGGGATGATGGGCCTCAGTTACGGCGGAACGATGACGGCCTACGTCTCGGCGTTGGATGGGCGCGTCAAGGCGGCCGACATAAGCGGCTACGTGACCCCGTTCGCCAAGACCTCGATCAGGGACGGGAACTTCTGCGGGATGCAGACGGTCCCGATGCTCAACCGCCATTTCGACGCCCACGATGTGGCGGGCCTCATAGCGT
>WRCU01000281.1 GCA_009783805.1 Oscillospiraceae bacterium | reverse complement strand
GAACAACCTGCGGATCGAGATGAGCAAGAGGATGCTGGCGAACGAGTCCATATCGCTCGTGGAGATAGCGAACCTATCGGGGTTCGAGGACCAAAGCTACTACACGAAGGTCTTCAAGAAGGTGACGGGCATCAGCCCCGGGCGGTTCAGGGAGTCCAGGGGCAAGCTGGGATGAGGCCGCGCAAGGCTGGCGGGCAACGGTACGATCGCCTATGGCGTTCAGTATAAATAATTCATTGGAGGTAGTCGGGAATGCTGCTAGACGACATCTGCACGAACCTGCAGAAGGGCAAGGCCAAGGACGTGAAGGCGCAGGTCCAGGAAGCGCTGGACGCCGGCATCGACCCGGTGGAGATCCTCAACAAGGGCATGCTCGAGGGGATGAACATCATCGGCATCAAGTTCCAGAACAACGAGATCTACGTCCCCGACGTCCTCATCGCGGCGCGCGCGATGAACGCCGGGATGGAGCTGCTCAAGCCCGTGCTCAACGCCAAGGGCGTGAAGGCTGACGGCAAGGTCTGCATCGGCACCGTCAAGGGCGACCTCCATGACATCGGGAAGAACCTGGTCAGAATGATGATGGAAGGCGCCGGGCTCGAGGTCCTTGACCTGGGCGTCGACGTCTCGGCCGAGAAGTTCGTCTCAACGGCCAAGAACGAAGGTTGCGACATCATCTGCTGCTCGGCGCTCCTCACGACGACGATGGTCGAGATGAAGAACGTGGTCGAGGCGGCCGTGGCCGAGGGGATCAGGGACAAGGTGACGATCATGGTCGGCGGCGCGCCGATAACCGACAAGTTCTGCAAGGACATCGGCGCCGACATCTACACGGCCGACGCCGCGTCGGCTGCGCAGGAGGCCGCGAAGGTCATCAAGGCCAAGAAGAAGGCCTGACCGACGGCCTGGCGGCGGGGACGCCGCACCACAGCGCGAGGAAGGCCCCGGATCACGCCATGCAGGCCATGGCGGCTTCCGGGGCCTTTTCATGTCTTTTAGGTGATAGCCCGGCATAGGGCCGTCGGCTACCCGCCGTATGGGGTGAGGACCATGACCAGCTCCTCGCCGCCGTCCATGTATGAGAGCTCTATGCTGGCGCCCACCTTCTTGTACTTCATCTCCATTACCCTCATCTCGTCGAACCCCGACGACTCGGCGAAGATCGGGTTCGTGAAGTCCAGGGTTATCGAGTCGCCCTTAATGGAATACTTGCCCTCGAGCACGAAGGAGTCGTCGACCAGGCATATGTCGACCGTGTTGTCCGCCCTGAACTCGAACACGACGCCGTCCGACTCGTCGACCCATTTGCCCACGAACATGCTGGACCCGCAGGAGACGGCGACCAAGCCGAAAAGCGCGACCAAAGCAAGCGCCGTGCGCCTTTTTATGATCCCGGCCTTAACCATACGCCCCTCCGTCCCGCCGCATAGCCATGCGGCCTCCCTAGGTTGCCGGTATTATACACGGCGACGCGCCGCCCCGCAACAGCCGGCCGACCGCCCAAATGTATTATAATGGCCCGATATGGGCATGAGGGACGCTTGGCCGGGAACCATGTTGGCGAAGGTCCTCTCGGTCGAGGGGATGGTGCGCCCCGATTCTGTGAGGGGCCCTTTGCCGCGCTCCGGCGAGGCGTACGGGACGCTCCTACGGATAGCGGGGCCGTCGGTCGTCGAGATGGTCTTCGTCGCCTTGATAGGCTTCGTCGACACGGTCATGGTGGGCTCCCTCGGCTATGAGGCCATCGCCGCCGTCGGCCTTACGGGGCAGCCGCGCATGCTCATGCTGGCGATGTTCTTCGCGCTCAACATCGGCGTCACGGCCATCGTCGCCAGGCGCAAAGGACAGGAGCTCCCCGGGGAGGCCGGCGAGACCCTCCGGAACGCTCTGGTCGTTATCCTGGCCCTTTCCTTGGTCATCATGGTCGTGGCGGTCGCCTGGTCCAGGCAGCTGATGCTCTTCGCCGGCGCGAACGAAGACACGCTCGGGATGGCCGAGACCTACTTCACCGTCACCGCCTGGTTCCTGCCCGTCAATGCGATCACCATGTGCATAAACGCGGCGCAGCGCGGGATCGGCAACACGAAGACCACCATGTACGTGAACGTCGCCGCGAACGTGGTGAACGTGATCGGCAACTACCTGCTCATCAACGGGAACCTCGGCTTCCCCAAGATGGGCGTGGCGGGCGCCGCCCTGGCCACGGGGATCGGCATGTGCGTTGGTCTGGCCATGTGCCTGATCGCCGTCTATCGGGGGCGGGCCACGAACAGGTACCTGAGCATGTCCCCGCGGGACGACTGGCGGCTCAAGTCCAGGACGCTCAAGGCGATCGTGAAGGTGGGCGGGAACGCCATGATGGAGCAGGTGGGCCTGCGGTTCGGCTTCTTCCTCTACGCCGTCATCGTGGCCTCGCTGGGCACGGAGTCCTTCGCCGCCCATCAGGTGGCCATGCAGTTCCTGAACATATCGTTCTGCTTCGGCGACGGGATAGGGGTCGCGGGCACGTCCCTGGTGGGCCAGTCCCTCGGCATGGAAAGGCCGGACCTCGCGACCGTCTACTGCAAGTGCAGCCAGCGCGTGGCCTTGCTGGTCAGCATCGTCCTCGCCGCCTGCATACTGCTGTTCCGGACGCCGCTCATAGGCGTCTTCATAGACGGCGGGGTCGCGGGGAATGAGGTGCCGTTCAGGCTGGGCGTGGAAATTATGCTCCTAGTCGCGATGTTCCAGCCCGTGCAGATGTCGTCCGTGGTTATCTCGGGCTGCCTCAGGGGCGCCGGCGACAACCTCATCGTGGCCGTCATCATGATCGTCTGCGTGGCCGGGATCAGGCCCACGCTGTGCCTCATCTCCATAAGGCTCCTCGGGTTCGGCCTGTCGGCCGCCTGGACCTCCTCGCTCATAGACATGAGCATCAGGCTTACGTTGGTCTACAGGCGGCTCGTGGGCGGCAGGTGGCAGAACAAGAAGGTATAGACGCCGGCGCGGCGATCCATCTTTTATGGATTGCTTCGTCGCTCGCGCTCCTCGCAATGACGGAGGGTTGTCATCGCGAGGAGCGTCAGCGACGCGGCGATCTATACAGGCGGGATTGCGGGTCGGGCCCGCTATGACG
>WRCU01000280.1 GCA_009783805.1 Oscillospiraceae bacterium | reverse complement strand
GAACGAATGGGTATGTATGAGCGGCAGGCCGCCCGCCATGACCCCCGCGATGGTCAGGTAAGCCCCGCCCTTGACCCTCAGCCCCTTTATTAATAAGTAAAGGCATGGGATCAACACTGCCCATCCGAACAGCGTGGCCCTTTGGGGTATCATGAGGTCGGCGATCGCGTTGACCCAATAGACGCCCTTGTCGACCAGGTTCGTCGGCGTCGTGTAGAAGCCTTCCATCATGGCCTGGAGCTTGCCGGGGGCGCTTGGGTCGGCCTTGTAGAGGTCCAGGAAGTAGGCGAACCCGAATCCCCCGCCCACGAAGAACGTGACGGTCGCGAACGCCGCCCTGCCGCCGCCGCGCAGCCACATCCGGAAGAAGGCGAACGCGCAGAGGAACACGGCGAAGGCGGCGAAGGCCATGGGAACCATGTAGGCTTCCCTTAGGCCGGCGCCCAGCGTGTGGGGCGAGGCGCTGACGCTGTCGCACAGGAATGGGTACCCGACCGGCACCTCGCCGGAGACGAGGCTGTACATGGGCGGGAAGGCCCCCTGCTCCGAGATGGATGTGATCAGGCCGGCGTGCAGGCTCAGGTCGCCGTACGTGCTCTGGCCCACCGTCAGGTTCCCCGATCCGTCCGGCATGAGGGAGTGCGAGCTCAGGAGGATGAGGAACAGGGCCGTCAGCGGGGCCACGACGAAAAGGGCCGTCCTCTCCCTAAGCAGGCAGGCCTTCAGTCCATCCCATGACGGCTTAAGTGGGGATCCGCCGCTGCGGCTCCGCATGACTTTTATGGCGAAGACAATGAAGACGAGGCAGGGGATCAGGGCCACGGCCTGGGCCAGAGCCGTGAAGCCCATCGCGAGCGAGGCGAGCGCCGGCAGCCACATCATCAGGAACAGGCCCATCCCCGAGCCGACCGCGACCTTCTCGGCCGGCCCTTCGTTGCGGAGGGCCACGCAGGCGGCCAGGATCCCCGCGGCCATGTATGGCAGCGTATATGCGACCGATATGAGCCAACCCAAGCCTTTGCACCGAGCCTTCCCTATCCGAGCGGGGGCTTCCCCATCGCGCCGATTATACCCCATCGGCAAGGCGGGCGGGACCCCGTGGGGATCATGAGCCGGTCGACCTGTATTTTTTTAGGCCGACGCGGAACAGGGCATAGCACGGGATCAGGAACGGCAGGCTGAGCAGGGGCGAGAGCATGTAGGCCAGGCCGTCCTCCCTGCCCAGCAGGTACAGCAGCGGGTAGTACTGGAACAGCGCGAGGGGCACGACGAACGTGAGGAAGCGCAAGACCCCCCTGCCGTACACCGAGTAAGGGTAGCGCCCGAACTCCCGGCCCCCGTGGGTCAGCACGTTCATGAACTCCAGCCCCTCGACCGTGAAGAATGAGAGCGCGGCGTATATGACGTACAGCCCGAAGAATACCAGGCCGCCGCAGGCCAGCATCAGCGCCAGGGTCAGGGCCCTGGCCAAGGTCCAGTCCACCCCGGCCCTGGGCAGGGCGTACGCGAACACGATGGCTGCCTGGACTATCAACCCGAGCCTCGCGAACTCCATGTGCGACGCCAGCACCTGGAACACGACGTTCCTCGGCCTCACGAGGTAGCGGTCGAATTGGCCGTCGCCCAGCAGCCTGGGGAAGATGTCGAACCCGCGCGCGAAGACCTCGGCCATGGTGAAGGACCCCAGCGTCACCGCGGTGCACAGCAGCACCTGCTCCAACGTGAAACCGCCCACCTCGCTGAAGCGCGTGAACATGAACCAAACCCCGGCCACGGTGGCGAACGCTATGACGAACCTGCCGAATACGTTCAGCGCGAACGTGAGCCTGTACTGCATCTGGCCCTTCAGGTTCATGGCGAAGTACCTTAGGTATAGCCTCATCGTCAGCCCCCCTGCGAGACGACCCGCCTTAGGGCCCTCCCCATCATCGCCTTGCCGGCAAGGGTCAGTATGGCAAGCCATATGGCCTGGAGCGCGATCCCCCTCACCGCGTCCGGCCCGGATATGTCTCCGCCGTATATCCTGAGGGGCATGTTCTGCATCGCCGCGAACGGGGTCAGCTCCACGGCCGTTCGGATGGGCTCCGGGAAGAAGGGGAGCGGGATGTATCCCCCCGCCAGGAAGTCCGCGAGGATCACGAAGACGGCGTTGTAGCGCGACATGGTGTAGAAGGTCGATATGTTGTCGACCATGGCGAACGACGTGACGACCAGCAGCCCCAGCGTGAGCGAAGCCAGGAACGCCGCCAGGCGCAACGGCGACGACGGCAGGGCCAGGCCGAACGGCTTCGGGAGCAGGAAGGCCACGGCCAATACCGGGCCGCAGCGCAGGGCCGCCATCGCGATGCGCCGCCCGGCCGTCTCGAAGAACCACCGGCCGTACAGCCCTATGGGCCTCGCCAGGTCATAGGCTATGTTCCCGCCCACGATCGAGTCCACGGCCTCGCTGGCCCCGCCCCACGGCATGAGGAGCGTGAGGAACGCCTGCTGTATCCATATGTACGAGACCAAGGCCTGAAACTCCATCGGGAAGGCGCCGGGGTTCGCCGCGTGGAACGCCGAGAACGCCAGAATCTCCATGAACCCCCAGGCGAACTGCGTGGCCAGCCCCGCCAGCGCGGCCGCCCTGTACTGCAGGCCGTTGACGATGCGTATGCGGAGCAGGGCCGCGTACGCCCTCATATGCCCAACCCCTTGTATAGGGCGGCGACCATCTCCTCGGACGAGATCCCGGACACGTTCACGTCGTCCAGGTCCATTCGGGCGGCCAGGTACGCTATGGCCTCGGAGACCGATACGATGGCCGGGTCGACGTCGATGACCAGCCTGCCCTCCCTCGCATCCCTGACCTCCATGCCCTCAGGCATCGCCGGGGCGGCCCCCCTATGCTCGACGGTCAGGACCTTCCTGTCGGAGGACCTCCGCCTCAGCTCCTCCAATCCGCCGTCCAGGAGGATCCTCCCCTTGCCCACCAGGATTATCCGGTCGGCTATGGCCTCGATGTCCTGCATGTCATGCGTCGTGAGTATGACGGTCGTGCCGCGTTCGGCGTTCATCCCCTTTATGAAGCGCCTCACGGCTATCTTCGAGACGGCGTCCAGCCCTATGGTCGGCTCGTCGAGGAACAGTAT
>WRCU01000279.1 GCA_009783805.1 Oscillospiraceae bacterium | reverse complement strand
GGCGGGGGTGCACTACGCGGTCGCCGCGGCCTTCGGATTCGCCTTGGGCGTGACGGTGAACTACCTCCTGTCGGTCAGGTTCGTCTTCACGCGGAAGGCCTCTATGGGCAGGTTCGGCGAGGTGACGGTGTACCTGGCGGTTTCGCTCGTCGGGCTGGCCATCACCGAAGCCATCATGCTGACGTTCACGGAGTGCGCGGGATTCCACTTCATGGCCTCGAAATGCGTCGCGACGGTCGTCTCGTTCGCCTGGAACTTTACCTCACGCAAAATGATATTATATAGGAAATAACCTGGTACCCAAGGGACGGGCTTTGAGGATAACGGTGATCGGCGCGGGGCCCGCTGGCCTGACGGCCGCATATGAGCTGCTTGCGGGCGGGCCTTCGGGCGCCCCCCATAGCGTGACGTTGATAGAGGAAGGCGACCTTTTCGGCGGGATATCCAGGACCGAGGAGTACGGCGGCAACCGCATGGACATAGGCGGGCACCGGTTCTTCTCCAAGGACGCGCGCGTCACGGGCTGGTGGGCGACGATGCTCAGCCCCCAAGGGATGCCGTCCAAGGACGACCTGCTGTTGGGCAGGGATAGGGACCTGACCCCGGGGGGCGCCGACCCGGAGGCTGAGGACGGCGTCATGCTGGTGCGCGAGAGGTTCAGCAGGATCTATTATAAGGGAAAGTTCTTCGACTATCCCGTCACGCTCGGGTTCGGCACGATGAGGAAGATGGGGCTGCTGACCACCCTGAAGGCCGGGTTCAGCTACCTGAAGGCGTGCGTGAGGAAGCGGCCCGAGCGCAGCCTGGAGGACTTCTACATCAACAGGTTCGGCAAGGTCCTGTATGCGATGTTCTTCAAAGGCTACACGAGGAAGCTGTGGGGACGGGAGCCGGCGGGGATATCGGCCGAATGGGGCGCGCAGCGCGTCAAGGGCCTTTCGGTCATGGCCGTCGTCAGGGACGTGGTGGGAAAGGCCTTCCCGCGGAGGCGCAGGGCGGTGGAGACGTCCCTGATACGCCGCTTCCATTACCCGAAGTACGGGCCGGGGCAGCTATGGTCCGCGGCGGCCGACAAGGTGGCCCGCCTGGGCGGCGAGATCCGCATGGGGGTCAGGGCGGTCCGGATCGTGAGGGGCGAAGGCGGCGAGGTGACCGGCGTCGAGTGCTCCGACGGGTCCACGGTCGGATGCGACTGCCTCATCTCCTCCATGCCGGTGAAGGACCTCGTGGGCGCGATGGCCGAAGTGCCCGAGGACGTGGCGCGCATAGCGGCCGGGCTTCCGTACAGGGACTTCCAGACGGTCGGGGTGTTGGTGAGGTCCGGCTCATTCCTCCTCAGGGGGGACGGGAAGGCGGCGGCGGTCGGGGGCATGACCCCGGACTGCTGGATATACGTGCAGGACGCCTCGGTGGGCATGGGGCGGATACAGGTCTTCAACAACTGGTCGCCGTATCTGCTCAACGACTTCGTGGGCGAGGTATGGCTGGGACTGGAGTACTTCTGCGACGAAGGTGACGCCATGTGGGATATGGGCGACGATGAGTTCATCGGCATGGCGGCCTCGGAGTTGGTGGCCATCGGGGCCTTGGCTTCCAAGGACGATATATTAGAGGCCCACAGGCTGAGGGTGAGGAAAGCCTACCCCGCCTATTTCGGCACGTACTCGGAGTTCGGCAAGGTGCGGGCCTTCCTGGAAGGCATAGGCAACCTGTATTGCGTAGGCAGGAATGGGCAGCATAGGTACAACAACATGGACCATTCCATGCTCACGGCCTTCGAGGCCGTCGACCACATCAAGGGCGTGAGCGCCGACAAGGGCCGGGTATGGGAGGTCAACGCGGAAAGCGAGTACCATGAGGGCGCCAAGCCGCCGGCGAAGGCGGGGCGTTGAAGGTGGCCTTGCCGGGCGCGCGGGCGGGGATCCGAACGATGCAGCGACGCCTACAGACGACCCTGGACCCCGGCAGGGGCGCGGGTATTTACCTGGCCGCCGCGGCCGTCTTGCTGACGGTCCACCTCGCCTCGGACCCGACGGGCGGCGGCTCAGCCGCGGGCGCGGCCGCTAAGGTCGCCGCGGTGGCGGCCGTGGCCGTCGCAGCCGCGTGCGCGGCCCTCTGCGCCAAAGGGGTGGTGGGCGTCCGCGCGGCCTGCCTCGCCGTGATAGCCGCGGGATTCGCCGTAAGCCTGTCCTACGCCATGGGAACGGACATATACACGCGCCAGCACGACGTCGGGTTGGCGGACGGCGTGGGCCATCTAGGCTACATCATGCGCCTGGCGAAGGAAGGCGCGCTGCCCGATTCCAACGCCTGGCAGCTGTACCATACGCCTTTGCACCACATCGTCGCGGCCGCTTGGCATAGGATGGGCGAATGGTTGGGCATGGGGCAGGCGAGGGGATTGGAAAGCCTCCAGTACCTGACGGTCTTCTATCAGGCCGCCATATCGGTGACCGCCCATAGGATATACGCCAAGCTGGGGCTGGGCGGGACGCCGCTGCTGGCCGCGACCGCGCTCACGGCCCTGCATCCCACGTCCTTCCTATTTAGCGGGAGCATCAACAACGACGCGCTTTCCTTGCTCCTATGCGTGGCCGCCGTATATTGGGTCCTGCGCTGGCACGGGAGCCCGAAGGCCGGGTATGCCGCGGTCGCGGCCGCCTTCACGGGCCTCGCCGTCATGGCGAAGTCGCGCCCCGGCATCATAGCGATCGCGCTACTGCCTTTACTCGCGCATCGCGTGGCCGTTGGGCGCGGCAAAGCGGGGAGGCTGAGGATGCTTGGCCATACGGCCTTGTTCGGCGCCGTATCGCTGCCGATCGGCCTATGGCACCCCATACGGAGCTTGGTCAGGTTCGGTCAGCCGCTGCTGTACGTGCCGAATCCGGGCATGCACATATACACCGGCGACCACGCGTTCGCGTCGAGGTTCCTGACCGTCCCGTTCGGGGAGCTGTTCGGCAGGCTGTACTGCAGCCCGTCGGCGGACTACAACGTCCCGGTGTACCTGCTTAAGTGCTCATTGTTCGGCGAGTTCAGGTACGAAGGCGGGGGCGCGGCGCTGCCGGTGGCCATGGTCGCCGTCAACGCGTGCCTCGCGGCCGTGTTCCTGGCCGCGGCCTCGGCGCTGGCG
>WRCU01000278.1 GCA_009783805.1 Oscillospiraceae bacterium | reverse complement strand
GCCGCCGTTGCCTCCGCCGCCGTTGCCTCCGCCGCCGCCCTCGCCGGGGCCATCATCCGGCACGACGGGCTCGATGGGCGCGTCGCCGGGGCCTAGCGGGAGGATCGGCAGGTCCATGTCGAACTGCGGCATGTCGGGCGGGTTGGGCGCGTCCGGCGCGTCCGGCTCGTCCGGCGCCTGGTACATGCTGGGCGCTATCGGCTCGTCGCCTAACGCTTCCGGCGCTTCGGGCTCCTCGCCGGGGTCGACCCCCAGCATCGTGGGCACGATGGGCGCTATCGGGGCGGACCCGACCTCGAGGGGCTTGATCGGCGCCGTCGGCGCGTCCCCGACGGGGTTCGGGAGGTTGGGGGCGTTCGGCGCGTCGCCGCATGGGTCAGGCGCGTCGCCCGGGTCATTGACCACGTCGATCGGGGTCTTGGGCATATCGCCGGGATGGTCCGGGGCTGTCGGCTCCTTCGGCGCCTCGCCGATCGTCGGCTCCGTCATGTCGAAGTCACCGGGGGCGTTGGGCGCGTCCTGCCCGAACACGGGCCTGCCCGTCGTCGTGACGCTGTCCTTCACGAGCCCGAAGCCTGAGCTCTCCGATTGGGTGACTCCCATGTTAAGGTTATAGACGCCTTCCTGGTTTATCTCGAACTTGAATTGGGAGAATATGTTCCCGTTCTTCAGCTGGAGCGTGAAGGTCCCCTGGCTGGCGTCGCTCGTGACGGTGACGGTGAAGGTGTTGTCGTTGTTCCTTTGGAGCCATACGCCGTCCGTGATCTTGACGTTCGTGTTCCCGTTGATGCTGCTCCCCATGGTGGGCTCCTCAGGCACTCCCGTCGTGCGCGTGAAGCCGGCGCCGACCGCGTCGCCCCTGTCGACCGCGTCCTGGAAAGCCTGCCATTCGGCGACGGCCTCGTTGTGCGCGTCCAGTTGGGCGTTGTATGCGGCCAGGGCCTCGTTGTAGGCGTCCAGCTCTTCCTGGAATGAGGCGTACGCGCCTTCGTAGTTCGCATAGTCCGCCAGGGCCTGGTTGTAGGCTATGATGGCCGCGTCATACTCCGCCACCGCCTGCTCGTACTCGTCCATGGCCTGGTTGTAGGCCGCCAGCTCCACGAGGTATTGGTCGTAAGCCGCCTGCTCGCCCGGATTCTCCTCCAGGTACGCCATATAGGCGTCGAACTCGCCCTTCGCGGCCTCCCAAGCCGAATACGCCTGGTTATAGTCACTCACGTCCTTGTTCCATTGCGTCAGGGCCGCCTGATAGTCCGCGAGGTCTGAGCCGTATTGTTCCATGTCCGCGGCGAACTGGGCGAGCGCCGCGTCGTGGGCTTCCTTAGCGGCGTCGTAGGCCGCCGAGTCCGTCCCGTATTGCTCCATGTCCGCGGCGTACTGGGCGAGCGCCGCGTCGTAGGCTTCCTGCGCCGCCTCGTATGCCGCCGAGTCTATCGCGTATTGGCCCATCTCCGCTTCGTATTGGGCGAGCGCCGTATCGTAGGCGTCCCTCGCCGTGTCGTATGCGTCCTTGGCGGCCAGGTAGTCCGCGTTGTCTATCGCGTATTGCGCCGCTGCCAGCTCATAGGCCGCCGAGGCCGCCTCATATGTCGCCGTGGCCTCGACGAACTCGGCCGAGTCCGCGTCGTATTGGTCCATGGCCTCCAGCCAGGCCGCGTAGGCCGCGTCATAGGCGTCCTTGGCGACGACGTAGTCGGCTAGGTCCGACTCATACTGCGCCTGGTCCAGCTCATACTGCGCGTAGGCCGCGTCGTACGCGTCCCTGGCCGCCGCGTACTCCGCCGAGTCTGCGTCGTATTCCGCCATCATCTGCCCATACAGGTCCTGCGCTTCCTTCCACGCGGCCGCCAACGTCCCGTAGTCGGACCCGCTGGCCTTTGCGGCCTCCCATGCCGCCACCGCCGCCTCGTATTGTGATTGGAGTATCGCGTTTGCCATTTTCGTATCCCCTTTCGGATATTTGTTATGTGGACACTATAAGGCCGCGTCGTTCCCATGAAAATGAATCTTGCGCGAAATGCCTTTTTTTAATCCCAAGTTGCCGTTATCGATGCTTTTCCTCCCATCATCCTCCCCTTACGGATTCCAACTCGACCCCAGCCTTCCCCGTCGCGACGGCGGCCAGCGTGACCGCCTTCGCGCCGCCCATCAAGAGGATCGCCATGCACTCCTCCGCCGTCGAGCCCGTGGTCACCACGTCGTCCACGAGCATCACCCTCAGCCCCGCCACCCGGGATCCGGCGGCCGGCGCGAAGGCGCCCTCCACGTTCACCTCCCTTTGCCTATGGCCTACCTTTGACTGCGGCGCCGTCTCCCTCACGCGCACGAGGGTCCTGTCCTTGCGGACGCCTAGCAGCCCGGAAACCCCGGCGGCCAGCAGCTCAGCCTGGTCATACCCCCTGGCGGCCTCCCTGCGCCTATGCACGGGGGTCCACGTGACTAGGTCGTACCCGACCCCGGTCCTTAACGTTTCCGACAGCGCCCTGGACGCTATCAGGAAGGAGAATGCTTTCCTATAGTATGGCCTGCCGCCGAACTTATATTGCAATATCGCCTTCCTCACCATGGGCGTGTACCTCAGCGGGACTATCACCGGCCCGCCGCCGGCCCTGAAGGCGTTGGCCCTTATGAACGGGAGGCGCCCGGCGCATTCGGCGCATATGGCCGTGACCTTCTCGGTCAGGTCCCGTCCTATCCCGCATTGCCTTTCGCAGAAGGCGCACCTTACCGGCATCATGGTGTGATATATGGCCGAGGCGAGCGTTCCGGCCGCGCCGCGCAGCGCCCTGGCCATTTCGGGCAACGTCGATGACATATGAATATATTACAATAAATGCATTATTCTGGCAACGCAAGGGGACGTAAGGCCAATGCCCGATAGCCCGCCCCGCCGCCTACCCCCGTATGTCCAGGATCTGCGCCCCCGTCGCCCCACCGTACTGCGTGTACGCCTTCCTCACCTGGCTTTTTTGGTTGCTCTTCTTGACCTCCGCGCGGAGCCTGCCCAATAGGGTCTCCGAGCCTTCCCTAAGCTCCGAGTCCATCGCCTGCAGCTCCTTGATCGCATTGGCGGTCGACGCCACGTGCGCCTTCACGCCCCTCATGACGGCCGCGTCCAGGCCTTTGGCCTCCAAGGCCTCCG
>WRCU01000277.1 GCA_009783805.1 Oscillospiraceae bacterium | reverse complement strand
GCGATGACACCGTTCACGTAATTGCGGGCACTTTATGCCCGTCATTGCGAGGAGCCTGTAGGCGACGAAGCAATCTCACCTGTATGGATCGCCGCGTCGCTGGCGCTCCTCGCAATGACGGGTTGGATTGCTTCGTCGCTGGCGCTCCTCGCAATGACGGGCAAAGAGCGCTCCTCGCAATGACGGGTTGGATTGCTTCGTCGCTGGCGCTCCTCGCAATGACGGGCTAAGAGCGCTCCTCGCGATGACAGGCGTAGGGTTCAGGATGATTGTTGGGACCGCCTCATGGCCGCCGCCTTCTCCCGTACGCCGTCACGCAGCCAAGGGGACTTGTCCGCGTTCGCCAACCACCGCTCCATCTGCTCGTTATGGGCGTCCGGTCCATACCCGTAGGCCAGCTCAAAGATGAAGTCGATGATCGTCGTCAGCCTGCCCTCGATGAAGTTGACGGCCGCCGGCCTGGTGGTCTGCCCTGTCAGCTCATGGTGGAAGGTGTGTATCAAGTAGTCGATCGCCCTCATCTTCTCCGGGTAGCCGCCCTTAGCCTTCTCCCAATCCGATATGAAGCGCTCGGCGAACGGAACGACGGCGCAGCCTACGAGTTGCTTGCCTTTGTAAGTGGCGTGGTGGTCCTTGGCCGAAAGGCGCCATCCGCACGCGCAAGCAAAGTAGCCGTCTTCGGTGACCGGCGTATCCTCCCCGCAGTCTGGGCATTCTGCGATGCCTTCCTCATGTGCGCGGTTCGCCTTGATGAAGCTGTCCGCCCTCGCGTACAGGGCGTAGCCCACCTCGTCGATCAGATCATCGTCCCGTATCCCCTTCGCGTCGCTTTCGTAGAGGCTCTTTATCTTCTCGCGCGAGACCCTGCGCGCCCACTTCAACTCACCCATATAAACCCTCCGTGCGCACGCTATTCGGCGCGGAAACTTTCCGCAAGCGAATCGATTCAAGTAAGCTCGATTTGGGCCTTCGCGGAGATCGGGCCCTCCCGGAACAGCCGGTCCATGGGCGTCACCGCGTATATGTAGGTTTGTCCCCTCAGCAGGCCGATGTCCAGGTATATGGTATCGGGGCCGCTTTTATTCCGCCTCACGACGCCCACGACGCTGTACGGCTTTTCCGTGTCCAGGCCGTTCAAGGCGGTCCCCCTATACACGACGTAGTATTCGGCCGTCTCGTTTCCGGAGTCCTTGATGGTCAGGCTGACGTTGTGCTGGGTGAGCCGTCTGGGGGTGACGGATTCGACCTCCGTAAGCCTACCGGTGTTGAGCCATACCATCTCCGGTACCAAGGCCATACTCGTGTGCAGGTCATACTTAAGCCTGTCCGCGAAGCCCAACCTATTACGGATTAGTTGGTTGGCGCTATAGAAGACGTTGCCCTTGATTTCGGGGAACGCGGCGTTGTAGCGCATCTGGTAAGGGACCTCGTTCGGGTCCATCCAGGCGGCGTTCTCGTTCGGGGAGCCGATCCTGTAGACGGCCAGGCCTATGTACAGGTGCACATTATCGTTCAGCCTGGACTCATTTACCCAGAAGTCGACCATCTTTTCGTACGGGGCCGCGGGCCTGCCGAATTCCCAGTAGATCTGCGGCGCGACGTAGTCGATCCAGCCCTCGCGTATCCAGGTCCGCGTGTCCGCGTATAGGCTGTCGTAGGCCGTCTGCGAGGCCGTGGACTCGGAGCCGGTGGGGTCCTCGGAGACGTTGCGCCATACGCCGTAGGGGCTGATCCCAAACTTGACGTGGGGCTTCTCGGCCTTGATGGCCTTTGAGAGGTCGCAAACGAACCTGTCCACGTTGTCCCGGCGCCAGTCGTCTATGCTCGCGAAGCCGCCGCCGCACTTGGCGTACGCCTCGGCGTCGCGGAACATCTGGTTCGTCGCTTCGTAAGGGTAGAAGTAGTCGTCCAGGTGGATGGCGTCGACGTCGTAGTTCGCCACGATCTCGACGATGCAGTCGATCACGTATTGCCTGGCCTCGGGGATGCCGGGGTTAAGGTACATCCGGCCGTCGTACGTGACCGTCCACTCCGGGTGGAGCACCGCCACGTGCATGGGGTCGAGGCCGTCCGTCGTGGCCCTCAGGCAGGCGCGGAACGGGTTCACCCAGGCGTGGAACTCCATGTTCCTCTTTCTGGCCTCCCGTATCATGAATTCGAGGGGGTCGTAGTACGGGTCGGGGGGCACGCCCTGTTTGCCGCTGAGGTACTCGGTCCACGGGTTCAACTTCGAGTCGTAGAAGGCGTCCGCGACCGGCCGGACCTGCACGATGACGGCGTTCATGCCCATGCGGTACAGCTCGTTCATCATTTTGGTGAACTCGGCCCGTTGGAAGAAGGAGTCCATCCCCTTGGCGCTGGGCCAGTCGATGTTGGACACGGTGGCGATCCACGCGCCGCGGAACTCGCGCTTGGTCTGCGGCTTCAGGGGCACCATCGGACGCACGTAACCGTTCGCCGAGTTCACGTTGTCGGCGGGGCTCGCGAGCGACCGCACCCAGCCATCAGTCAGTCCGCCGTTCGGGACGCCGTTCGGGTTTCCCGACGAACCGTACATAGGGTTGCCCGTGGAGCCGCCCGTAGTGCCGCTGATGTTGATGGGGCCCGCCCTACCGGCCAAGTCGGATGGGTCCGTGATAGCGCCCAGGACGATGCCGCCCGCGTGGACGGAGCCCATGACTTGCGGCAGGTATTCGGTGAAGCTCACGTCGGATGGCATGCCGGCCCTGATGGGCAGATTGGGTCCCATGGGGCCCGTCTTTTGGACTAGGGCGAGCGGGTTGGATGGGTCGGCCGGGTAGGCTAGGCCGACCGGGTCGACGTACCCCGGCGCGGATTCCGGGCCTTCGTTATTGTATGTCGCGATGGAAGGGCCAGAATCATTCGCTGCGGGCTCGCCCGGGGTCAACGCGTTTATGCCGATGAGGGTGGGCAGCAGGAGCGTCGCGGTCATCACGCATATCGTGAGCTTCTTTATGTGCATTTATATGGGTCTCCTTAACGTTGACATACTTATTTCGGGCGGTCTTTGGCCGATTATATATAATTACAATTAGCATACCATATTTTAGGCGACCGCGCAATGGCGGTAACGGTGTCATCGCGAGGAGCGTTAACGACATGGCGATCCATATACCGTTATTGCGAG
>WRCU01000276.1 GCA_009783805.1 Oscillospiraceae bacterium | reverse complement strand
TAGTCCCACGTGTTGGCCAAGCCCCCATATATCTCCGAGCCCTGGAACACGAACCCCCTGTTCTTGGCGAGGGCGACTATCTTCTCCATCGTCTTCGTCATTTCGGTAGCCCCCCCCGGTCCGCCGCGATCAGCGCCTATAGGTCACCCGCCTGCGGTCGATGTCGCCGATGGCCATGGAGACCGCCTGCGAGTTCGTGTACATCTGCCTGCTCTCGGCGTCGCCGTTGATCATCCTGGCCCTCTTCGCGACCGCGATGACGAGCGTGTACCTGCTGTCCACTTTTTTTAGCAGCGACCCTATCGATGGGTATATCATGCCCGTACCATCCCCCCGTTCGTCTTTGCCGTGCCCCGCGTCTTCACAGCCCTTCCTCCTCGGCCGGGTCTATCGGGTCCTTCACGTTATGCAGCCTGTTCGCGACCGTCTCCGGGAGCAGGGCCGTTAGGACCACATGGTCGCTGTCCGTCACGATCACGCCCCTGGTCTTCCTCCCGCAGGTGGCGTCTATGAGCATGCCGCGCTCCCTGGCCTCGCCTATGATGCGCTTGACGGGCGCCGAATCCGGGCTGACGATCGAGACGACCTTCTCCGACGAGACTATGTTCCCGAACCCGATGTTGATGAACCTCACCATAAAGCCGTGCCTCCCCTTTCCGCATGCCGCCGATGCGGCGCGGGCGACGTCATACTATATACCATATCGGCATGCCAATCAAGCGTCGGCGTAAGCCGGGCCGCCCCTCCCGTACCCCCCTCAGCCGAAGGCCCCGAACTCCGGCGGGGCCTGGCCGCTGCGTTGGAACGCAACGGGCGTCTCACGGCCCCCCACGTCCGGCAGGACGAGCGAGAGCCTGTCGCCTTCGAGGGCGTAGCCGACCGTCCCGACCGGGTCGCCGCCCATGAATGCGATCAACCTCCCATCCCATGCGCCGTGCACCACCGCCCCGATCCCGTCGCCCCAATGGCGCGTCACGGCCCCGTCCAGCTTCGCGGTCACCGTGCCGTCGGGGCGGAACAGCATGCACCAATCGTAGCCGAGCCGCATGAGCAGCTCCCGGTCGGCGACGGCTCCGGACACGGACATGGAGCGCAGCTCGAAGAAGTCGTCCCCGCCGCCTTCGCAGATGCCAAACCCGCCCTCCTCGGCCTCCCACGTCAGGGACGCGGACGCCAGGACGTCGCCGAACAGCATGCCGTCGGCCTCCTCGTCGAAGGATAGGCCGGAGGCCGTCACCTTGACGGCGTTGCCTCCCGAGTAGGTGACGGCCGCCAATGAGCCTTCCCCTTCGTCGAACGCGGCCTCCCAAACCCTGCCGCCGTCCGGCTCGGCCATGTCGTCGAGCCTCTCGCCTTCCAAGGCCACGCGTTCTTTGATGCCGTACATGACGTCGATGCGCCTATGGCCTTCCGCGCCCAAGCCGGCGAAGCTGACGGTCGCGGCCGCGGCGTTCACGCCTCCGCCCCAGCCGTCGGGGCAGACCGCGGACAGGGAGCCGCGGATGAAGCCGTCGGTCACCGGCAATGAGGCGGTTTCGCCGCCCCTGACCGAGGCGGGCGCCTCCCTCAGGAACGCCTCGCGGTCGCATCGGCGATAGACGCTGTCGGCGGACGCGTCGCCGCCTTCGTCGAAGACCGTCAGCAGGTCGCCTTCGACCGCATACCTGCGCCTTATCAGCGTCCCGCCGACATCCGCCTCTATGACGCCGTCAGCCCATGTGCCGGCCATCGAAAGGTGCATCTCCAGCCATTCGACGGTCCCGTCACCATGAAAAAGGATATGGGCGTCATGGCCCATGTCGAGCAACGCCTGCCGCCCCCCCAGCACGCAGGACTCCATCAGGTAGAATCCGGTCTCGGCGCCTTCGGGTATGACCATGCCTCCCATCGCCTATGCCCCCTTTCGGCCCTCCGCTTCGGTCAGGCCCAATCGTCCGCGGCGGCGGGTATGCGTATGTCGCCGAGGAGTTGGTGCTCCGTAAGGAACCATTGGCCCGTGCTGGGCTTCAGCCGCATGGAGACCATCCGCTCATTGTCCGCGCCGGATGACTTCATCAATAGGCGCGCGTACCGCACGGGGCCGACGGATGACTGGGAGCTGTCCTCCGTGACCCAACTGTACGGGTTGTCGAAGACCGTGACGCGGTAAGGCTGCGTGGGCGCATAGTTGTTTTGCGGGGACGAGCCCTCGAAGAAGGAGAAGGTCTTATACCCTTTCCCTTGCAGGCGGTCCCGCATGAACTGCATGTCGTGCGGCGTCAGCGGCTTTGGCCCGCGCAGGTAGTTGAGCATATCGGCGACCGCCTGGGGCCCGCCGGTCTCGTAGGCGCATAAGGCGGCTATCGTCAGGGCCGCCGTGGCGTAGGGCGAGCCCAGCCCCGCCTCGGGCAGCGCCATGAGCTCGGCCAGGCTCTGCGGGAGGGCCTGGAATGTAAAGGTTTCGCGCCTGTTCTTCAATTCGCCGTCGGACTGCCCCATGACTCGCGCCTCCTATGACTCGGTCGGATTGCCGCGGCGGCCCGCGGCCTCACATGGATCATACCACCCTTTCGTACCTGCCCGCCGCGAACTTGATCGGATTGCCTTCGGCGTCCTTCGCGAAGGACCCTTCGATCGCCTCGACTTTCCTAAACCCCAGCTTACGCAGAAGGCTGACGGACGGCCCGTTGCAATCCGCCGTCCCGCACACGAACCTATCCGTCCCCAAGCGTTCGGCGCAATGGGCCATCAGGGCGCGGCAGGCCTCATACGCGTAGCCTCTGCCCTGATGGTCGGAGCGGACGGTGTAGCCGAGGCCCCGCGTGGACCCGCCCTGCGGGCCGGAGCATACGAAGCCGACCACGCGCCCCGTCTCCTTGAGCTCGACGGCGCACCAGCTGTATGGCTCATCACCCATGTAGTATTCCAGGACCTTCCCCATGGACCCATCGTCGGTCGGCCATTGGGTGTCGTATGGGGCGTACTCGGATGCCATCTTGTCCCGTATCAGCAGTGTCAGGTCCTCCAGGTCGCCCTCCGTGAACGGGCGGATGGACAGCCGCCCCGTCACGATCATGAACGGGGGTCCGGGCAGGCGCGACTCATAGAATGCGGTATGGCGGTCGCCGCCGAAGGCCTTTTCCCCGACGGCCTCGAACCCATGCCGCTCATAGAAGGCGC
>WRCU01000275.1 GCA_009783805.1 Oscillospiraceae bacterium | reverse complement strand
TGGAAAGCTTGGACGCATATAGGGGCATGACGGGCGCCCCGGCGCACATCCACGCCTCGGACGCGGATTTTTTAACCGACCCCGCCAAGAACCTATCGGTGATGCTGGGCGGCGCCAGGTCGGCCTCGGCCGCCGAGGCCACGCTCGAGGACGGGCAGGCGCTGCCCTTCGGCTCAGGCTTCATTAAGGTGATACATACCCCTGGGCATACCAAGGGCGGGGCCTGCTTCCTCTTCGGCGACGCGCTGTTCACCGGGGACACGCTTTTTTCAGACTCCGTCGGCAGGACGGACCTGCCGGGCGGGAGCCATGATGAGCTCATGGGGTCCATCCGGAACCGTATACTCCCCTTGGGCGGTGGGGTCAGGATTTACCCGGGCCACGGCGTCGGCTGCCTGATCGGCGAGCTCGGCTCACGGAACCGGTTCATCGCCCCCGGCCCATGATCCGCGTGGTCAGCCTGGGGCACTCCCTCCACTACGAGCTGTACAACATCGCGATGCTCTTTTTTCCGCGCGACGGGTTCGCCTTGGCCGGCTTCGGCGATGCCGGCATGGGCGCCGCGGGGACGGGCCCCATGGGGCCGCGGGCCGCGATGGCGCGCCTGGCCGAGGCGTCGGCCAAGGACGGCGTGACCTACGCGATCTCATACGACGACGCGGAAGGCCGGATGCGCGGCGCGGCGATCGCGAGGGGCGGGGAGCTGGGCCATGAAAGCCGGGCCCCGTATGGGGGCGGCGCGCGGCCCTTCTTCGCGGACGAGGCCGGGAAGGCGGCGAAGGACGTATACAGGTGCCTATACCTGACGCTCTCATCCTATACCGGCAAGGCGCAGCCTTGGGGGATGCTCACCGGCGTCCGCCCCGCCAAGACCGCCTCGTCCCTGATGGCCGGCGGGCTGGGCAGGGAAGGGACGGTGGGGTTCCTCTCCGGATATTACGGCGTGGGGAAGGCCAGGGCCGAGCTCGCGGCCGACGTCGCGGCGGTAGGGGCCGAGGTGAGGGGCCGGTTCGGCCCGGATGACGTATGCCTCTACGTGAACGTGCCTTTTTGCCGGACCAGATGCGCATATTGCTCGTTCTCATCCCCATGGTCGCTTAGGCGGGGTATGGCGGGCCCCTACCTGGACGCGCTGCGGGAGGAGGCCGGATATATGTCGTCATTGGCAAGGGGGCGGGGCCTTAAGGTCAGGTGCGTGTATATAGGCGGGGGTACGCCGTCCAGCATCGGCCGCGATGGGCTGCTCAGGCTCTTTGAGGCCGTAGAGGCCTTCGACTTGGGAGGCGTAAGCGAATACACGCTGGAGGCCGGCAGGCCGGACTCGATCGACGCCGGATGCGTAAGGGCCGCGATAGGCCACGGCGTCAATAGGGTATGCGTGAACCCGCAGACGATGAACGACCTTACCCTGTCGCGCATCGGCAGGGCGCATACGGCCGAGGACGTCGTGAGGGCGGTCGCGACGGTGAGGGATGCGGGCGGCCTATGCCTGAACATGGACGTGATCGCCGGGCTGCCGGGGGAGGGCATGGATGACTTCGCCTACACGATGGGGAGGGTGGAGTCCCTGCGGCCCGAAAACCTCACGGTCCATTCGCTGTCCGTGAAGAGGGGCTCCCCCATGGGCGAGGGCGTGAGGTCGCAACATGGCAAGGACCCGGCGCCCATGGGACGCGAGCCGCCCACGCTGTCCATGACGCCGATACCGCCCATGACGCCGATGCCTCCCTCCGCGCCCTCCGAGCCCGCCGCGTGCGTGGGGCCGGCGGGGGGTGGGGGGCTGGTCAGCCGGATGGTGGGCCTATCGATGGAAAGGGCGCGCATGATGGGCATGGAGCCTTACTACCTATACAGGCAGAAGTCGATCGCGGATAACCTCGAGAACACCGGGTACTCGATCAAGGGGAGGGAATGCGCCTACAACGTCCTCATGATGGGGGAGAGCCATACCGTGATCGGCATAGGCGCGGGCGCGATGACCAAGGCGGTCAGCGGTTCGGGCGTTATATCTCGGCGCTCCAACACGAAGGACTTGGGCGAGTACGTGGGCGGGGCATGGAGGCTTAAAGGAAAGGGGCCGCCCTTCGGTGACGCGTAGCCGACCAGGCGCCGCCAAGGGTCAGTAGGTCGTCTCCATCACGACCTTGCGCAGGCCGCGCATGAAGTACGCGTAATTCTCGAACGGCACGTTCTCCAGAACGAAATGGTCGGGGCCGGGGATGACCCTGCCTAACCTTATGAGCCCCCTCGCCCTCTCCAGCTCCGCGTCCATGCCTTCCTTCCCGCCGGCCATGCACTCCTTGTCCAGGCATCCTATGCAGCCCATTCCGGGGAGGCTTCCCCGTATGGCGCTGACGTCGTTCCCGGCGCGCACCTCGAACGGGTACATGGCGTTGGCGCCCGCGGCATGCATCCAGGCGGCCAGGGCCATCGTCTCGCCGTCGCTGTCGACGAGCACTATGGGTATGCCCGCCTCATCGGCGAACTCCCGTATCCTCCGGTAATGCGGCGCCATGAACCTCTTGAAATGCGCCTCCGATATGATGGACCCGCCTTTGTAGGCCATGTCCTCCCAGCACTCGATCAAGTCGAAGTCCACCCTGGCGGCCATCTTCTTCCATATCCTTACGCACATGCCCGTGTACGTCCCCATGATGTCCTCCACCAGCCCCGGGTCGTCGTGCATGGAGAGGCACAGCGCCTCGTCGCCGAGCATGTTCCTCGCGAACCCGTAGACGCCCCCGGAGGTGAGCTGGAGCGGGTAGTCCCGTCCGCCGTACATGTCGACGTAGTTGTCCCAGTCCTTCGGGAAGCGGGCGGGGTCGTCCGGGTCCATCCAACTGCCCTTGACGCGCTCCCAGTCGTCGGCGGACTTGACCGGGTACTCCGCGATGTGGTTGAAATGGTGGTCCCCCGAACGGTAGCGCACCCTGACCGTCCCGTCGCCGAGGCGGACCCGCGTGGTCGTCCCGTCCTCGCTTATGACCTCCTCAGTGTCGGGCGCGCCGCACAGCCTTACGTTCACGGGCGCGCAGTGCCATCCGCGGTAGGCCCCCTCAAGCCCCAGGAGCTCGTCGACGTATGAGCCGACGTTCGGGTGGCGCACCCGCCAATGCCATGCGAAGGCGTTCGTCCCCCCGAAGACCTTGATGAACGGCGCCCTG
>WRCU01000274.1 GCA_009783805.1 Oscillospiraceae bacterium | reverse complement strand
GCCGTAGCCGCGGCGACGCTCATGTGCTACCGCATGGCCGTCAGGCGGCTGAACGTGAATGGGGGTTAAGGCTATGGCCAAACACATAAAAGTATTCGCATGCTATTTCCGGCTGAACCTGTCCTCGGCGCTCGAATACCGCGCGAGCTTCATATCGCAGGCCTTAGGGATGGCCCTGTCCAACAGCTCATTCATCTTCTTTTGGTGGGTCGCCTTCGACAAGCTCGGCGGCATGATAGCGGGGTACGGGTTCGGCGACGTCCTGTTCATCTGGGCGGCCGCCAGCTCCGCGTTCGGGCTGTCCAGGGTGCTGTTCGCCAACGTCTCCGGCCTGACCGGGCTGATAGTCACCGGGGAGCTGGACACGTTCCTGCTGCAGCCGTGCGGCGTCCTCATGGGCGTCCTATGCTCCAGGACGAGCCTGTCGTCCTACGGCGATCTGGCGTATGGGTTCATCATCATGGGGGTTTTCCGCGGCGGCGACGCGTCGGCATGGCTGTGGTTCGCCGTGGCCGTGGCCATCGGCGCGCTGCTGTCGACGGCGATCACCCTGACCGCCCACTCGCTTACCTTCTTCCTCGGCGACGCCTCGGCGATCGGGCAATTGGCGACCGAGTTCGCCATCAACTTCTCGATATATCCCGAAAAAATATACGCCCCGGCCGTGCGGGCGCTCATGTACAGCCTCATCCCCATAGGGATCGCCATCCACGTGCCGCTGCGGATGGCGGCGCGGTTCTCGGCGCATATCGCATTGGCGGGGCTGGGTGGGGCCGCGCTGTACTGCGCGTTCGCCGGATGGCTCTTCTACCGCGGGCTGAGGCGGTATGAGTCGGGGAACGTGATTGTGACCAGGCAGTGAAGTAAGCGGTTCGGCGCGCATGCGGGGCGGCGGGGCCGTAGGGTCAGTCGCAGTATATGACCGAGACGTCACGGTGCGCCTGGAGTATGGAGGCGGGCAGCCTTGGGTCGATCGGGCCGTTGATCATGGCGTCCAGGACGCCCCTCTTCTCCGGGCCGCTCGCTATGAGGAGGATCGACCTCGCGCCCATTATGGTCCGTATGCCCATGCTGATGGCCGTGGGCGGTATCGCCTCGCCCGGCGCGAAATGCCTGGAATTGGCCGCGACGGTGCTTTCGGTCAGGCGGAAGACGGCCGTGTCGCCGGAAAATACGTCGCCCGGCTCATTAAAGCCTATATGCCCGTTGCGGCCTATGCCCAGCAGCTGGAGGCTGATCCCGCCCAGCTCCCTGATCCGCCCCTCATACCTGCGGCACTCCCCGTCCAGGTCGGCGGCCATCCCGTCCGGGATCTCCACATTCCCGGGTTTCAAGTTAACGTGCCCGAACAGCCTGTCCATCATGAAATGGCGGTAGCTTTGCGGGTGGTCCCCCGGTATCCCGCAGTACTCATCCAAGTTGAAGGTATGGATCCCGCCGAAGTCGACGGCGCCGCATCGGTGCATCCTGACCAATTCGGCGTACGCCCCCTCGGGCGTACTGCCGGTGGCGAACCCGAAGGCGCCGCAAGGCTCGGCGCATATGCGCCCGGCGATGAAGGCGGCGGCCCTCCTGCTGAGCTCCGCGTAGTCCCTGACCTTCGTTACCCTCATCCTCTTACCCCCCGCCCACCTTTTTCATCGGTGAAGTCTATCACAAGGGCTCGACCGGTGCATTGTGAGGGGCCGATGATTTACAAAAAATATAGTTAATGTATAATAATGGAAAAGGAGGGAGGGCGATGGTGCCGGACGGCTACAGGGTCCTGAAGGAGATGGACAGGAAGCGCAGGAAGAACATATACATGGCCGAAAGGCTCAGCGACGGCTGCGTCTACATAGTGAAGGAGTTCATCGGCAGGCCCGGGGGGGCATCAGGCGGCGAGGACGCGATAGGCGAGATCGGGTACGGGGACGTCCTCGGCGAGCTGAGGGCCTTCATGAGGATATCGAACCCGCAGGTCCCCAGGATCGTGGACCTCATCGTGGGCGGGGAGAGCATATACACCGTCGAGCAGTATGTGAACGGCGTCACGCTCCTGCACCGGATCAAGGAAGTGGGGCGGTTCGGATGGGAGGCCGCGGTCAGGACGGCCATCGAGGTCTGCTCGGTCCTGGCGCACATGCACGGCATCAGGCCCAACCCCATCGTGCACAGGGACGTAAAGCCGGAGAACATCATGGTCGACGTGGACAACAAGGTCTGGATCATCGACTTCGAAACCATAAGGGAGTACGACCCCGGCTCCGACCGCGACACGGTCAGCCTCGGCACGAAAGGCTATGCGGCCCCCGAGCAGTACGGGATGGGGCAGTCGACGCCCGCCACCGACGTCTACGCCGTGGGGGTGACGCTCATGCATATGGTCACCGGGATGGGCCCGGCGGAATGGGGGAGCCGAGGCCCGGGCTTCCCTTCGCTCGATCGGGTCGTGCCGGACTGGCTGGCGTCGGTGGCGGCGAGGTGCGTGGAACCCGAGCCCGGGCGCAGGTACGCCGACTGCCTGGAGCTCCTGGGCGAGCTGACGCGCCACGCAGGCGCCCCGGAGTCCGCGGATGCGCCGCAGGCACTGGCGCGCGCCGAGGCGCCGTCCTCCGGGATAGGGGCAAGACCGGCCGCGGCCGGCCGGCACAGGGATTCCTACATACTGACGGTATGCGGCAGCCATAGGTTCGCGGCGGAGCTGGCGCTGAGCTATGACTCGGCATGCGGGAAGGACGGGGACACGATCCTCATCGGGCTGGATGCGGGGGGCGATACGCCGGGGTTCTATCTGGACCTATGTGACGCCGGGGCCTTATCGGTCCTGTCGGCAATGGCCGGCGGGGACGCTGGGGGGAGGCGCGCCATGGCCGAATACCGCGTCGCGGAGGCCGTCGCGGGCATAGCCGCGGGCAGGCCGCCCGAGACGGCCGAGTTCCTCCTGGCCTGCCCGACCCCGTATGGGTCCGAGACGCTGCGGGTCCTGGACGTGGCCCCCGACGCGCCTTACGGCGGCGCCTCGTCCATCCCGGGCGCCACTGGGGACCCGGCAGGCCGCGGCGCGCGTGACCCGGCCGAGCCCAACGCTTGGGGTCGGCCAGGGGGCGCCCGGGACATGCCCGCCCTATTGGCCGCCTACGCCGCCCGCCGGTTCGGCACGGTCATACTCTCGGTGCCCGACGCCGCGGCTGACCCG
>WRCU01000273.1 GCA_009783805.1 Oscillospiraceae bacterium | reverse complement strand
GCACAGTCCGCCACCTTCGCGCCCACGCCGGGGTACCGCATGAGGGCCTCCCTGGCCCCTTCCCTGCCCAGCCGCCCCAGGCCGCGCAGGTCGGTCCCCTCCCCTGCCAGCATCGCCGCGGTCTCGGCCAGGTAGCGGCACCGGAACCCGGCTCGGCACTCGCCCAGCCGCTCGGCCCCGGCACCGGCGATCGCCGCGGCGCTCGGGAACGCGCGGCGCCCCGTATAGGCGGCGTAGGCGCCAAAAGGCGCGTCCCCGTCCGGGGCCGCGCGGCGCCCCGCGGGCCCGGCTTCCGTCGGGCCGGACATCGGTTCGCCCGTCGGGCCGCCCGCCCCCGCGGCCACCGGCTCGCCCATGCCCCCGTATGGTACGCCGACCGCCTCATCCCCCAGCATGGCCGATAGGAGCTCCACGGACCTCATGATCATCGGGATGCGGTTGTTGGACGACAGGATGAACGACAGTAGGGCCTCCTCGGCGTCCTGCCTGAGCAGGCGGAGCCCCCAGCCGTAGCGCGTGGCCTCCCCCATCGTCGGGTCGCCCCTCGAAAGCTCGCGCTTTATCTCGCCGTAGTCCGTGCCCAGGTCGAGGTAGTCCCTCCAGACGGACTCATAGTCGCCCTCGGCCGTCCCATATATGGTCACGGTCCCGCCTCGCGACTCCATGGAGACGGCCTTCCCCCCGACGATCCCATGGTACCGGCCGTCGCCTCCCTTGACCCAGCGGAAGGCCTGGCCGCTGCCGAAGGTCTGGTCGGCGTCGAAGTCCCCGACCCCGCTGATGACCGTCACGCCCTGGGCGTGCCTTACGTTCGGCGACCCCGCCATTTTTGCGCCTCCGCCTAGCCTTGATGTCGTCCGCCGCCATACGCCGCGGCGCCATATGCATTATAATCCAACCTAGCGGCGACCCGTCGGCGACGGCACTAACCATGGCGAGGACTGATGCCCCATCAAGGAGAAGATATACACGATCCCGGTGAACGAGGCCTTCTCCAAGGTCTCGGAATGCTGCCTCTGCGACCTGGAGTCCAAGGCCGAGGAAGACTATATAAAGTACGTGCTCGGCGCCTCGCTCATGGAGCCCGACGGCAGGGAGGAGACGAACGAGAAGGGCTTCTGCAGGCGGCATTACGCCATGGCCTACAACAGCAGGCTGAACACGCAGGGCCTGGGGCTCATCATGGAGACCTACCTGCAAGGCGTCTCCGTGGGCCTGAGCAGGGCCGGCTTCAGGCACATCAAGACGCTGGGGGGCGGCAAGCCCGGCAAGGCGCGCCGCAACTCGGACAAGGACGTCTACAAGGCGATGCAGTCCTTCGCCGAGGTCGCGGACCACGTGCTGCGGGGTTGCGTCATATGCGAGAGGATCGTGCGCGTCATGGAGCGGTACGTGGACGTCACGTGCCACCTGTACGTCACCGAGGAGGACTTCAGGGAGCGGTTCAGGGCCCAGAAGGGCTTTTGCATGACGCACTTCAGGATGCTCATGATGCTCGCGGCCAAGTACGTCAAGGGCGACATGACCGACTTCGTGTCCGACCTGGCCGAGATGCAGACCGAAAGCATAAACCGGCTTCTGGGGGAGGTAAGCTGGTTCACCCAGAAGTACGACTACAGGAACCGCGACGCCCCTTGGGGCGACTCGAAGGACGCGCTGCCGCGCAGCATCATGAAGATGGCCAAGTACATGGAGCTGGACATGTGAGCGTTGGGCGAATCAGGCAATAAGGGACATGACGGTCAGCATGGCCGCCGCGACCGTATACGGAGCCATGCCGGCTATGGCCCCCTTCCCGACCGAGCCCGCGCGGAAAGGCAGCCTGCCCTCCCATGAAAGGTATAGGGCCAGCCCCACGGGCGGGAGCAGGAACCCCAGAACCGCGAACCCATATGAAGGAGAGTCCGGCCCATAATCGGCGGCGGGCCCCGCCCCTTCCCGCTGGTACGTCTCCAGGGCGTACTGCATCGCCATCCTGTGCTCCTCGAAGCGCCTGCGCGCCTTGGCCAGGTAGAGCGATAGGAGGAAGGCCGCTATCAGGGCGGCGAGCATGACGATGGCGACGCAGGCCAATAGGTTTACCGTTAACATAGGGACCATCCTTCCTCATTTAGCCGTCAAGGGGACATATTAGCAGAACGGCGGCCGGTTTACAGCCGCCTCGGCCGACCTTCGGCCAGCCCTCGGCAGACCCGCCCCACGGCCCCCGCCGCGGCCCCCGCCGGGCGGTATGCTATCATGGTCTGTGGGGGCGGACGATATGGACATCCAATGGTTTCCCGGCCACATGGCCAAGACCCGGCGGCTCATAACCGAGGCGCTCGGGAGCGTGGACGTCGTCGTCGAGCTGCTCGACGCGAGGATACCCGCGAGCAGCAAGAACCCCATCATAGACGGCATACTCAAGGGGAAGCGCAAGGTCGTGGCCTTCAACAAGCACGACCTGGCGGATGAGGCCATGAGCGCGAGGTGGGCGGGCCGATTCCGGGTTGAGGGGGCCGAGTGCCTCTTCGTAAATTCGCTCAGCGCGAGGGGCGTGGACCCGCTGACGGACGGGCTCAGGAAGGTTAGGCGCGAGCTCGAGGCGAAGGCCACGGCGAAGGGCAGGATATACAGGCCCGTGAGGGCCATGGTGGTGGGCGTCCCGAACGTCGGGAAGTCCTCGCTCATCAACCGCATATCGGGGAAGGCGGCCGCCGCGACCGGCGACAAGCCCGGGGTAACCAAGGGCAAGCAGTGGCTGAGGATCGCCGAAGGCATAGAGCTGCTGGACATGCCGGGGATCCTGTGGCCCAAGTTCGAGGATAGGCGCACCGGCTACATGCTCGCCATGACCGGGGCGGTCAAGGACGACGTCTGCGACCTGACCGAGGTCGCCGCGGCATTGGCGGAGACGCTCGCCGTCCGGTACCCCGGGGCCCTCGCCTCACGTTATGGGGTAGAGGAGGCCGGGGGGGCCGAACGGCGGGCAAGCCTAGGCGAGGTCTTTGAGGTGAGGCCGGAAAGCGGGTCATTCCCGCTGGGCCACGAGACGGTAAGGCGCATCGGCCTGCGCAGGGGCTGCCTCGCGCGCGGGGGCGGGGTCGACCCGCTGAGATCGGCGATGGCCTTGCTGGACGACTTCCGGGGCGGGAGGCTGGGCAGGCTCACGCTGGAGGTGCCGGGCGATGGTTAGGGTGAG
>WRCU01000272.1 GCA_009783805.1 Oscillospiraceae bacterium | reverse complement strand
ACCCCCGCCGAGCCTACGGCCCACAGCAGGCCGGCGTCGGCCGCGAACGCGAACCCGCCCACGAAGCAGGCGCGGAAGGTCTGGACCGCGGTGACCTCCGTGGGCTCCAGGAACAGTCCCCTAAGCCGCAGCCGTGCGATCATCCTGATGAGGTCCCTGATCCCTAGCCCCCCCATCGCCCCCACCGCGGCCCACGGTCCGGCACCCGGGCGGCGGAAAGCGGGCCGTACTCCCAAAGCATCCTTTCACACGGCCCCACGTTTGTCAACGGCCGCTCAGGCCGGCCCCGCGCCGCAGCGCGGCCGATTGCCACGGCGCGCGGCATGGGCTATACTCATCGGGACCGCTGACTAGCCCTGACGGCGCGAGGAGCCCACCATATGAACCATGTGAAGGACAGCATCGAGGACCTATGCAGGCATTTCGGCACCGACCCCGGCAAAGGCCTCACGGACGAGGCCGCCGCCGTGATACGCGATTCCAAGGGCGTGAACGCCTTCGAGGAGGAGCGCAGGGAGACCGTGCTCCAAAAGGCCGTCCACCACCTCAAGGACTTCACCTCCTTGATCCTGCTCGCGGCGGGTCTGATAGCGCTGTACCTGGCCATATCGGACCCGGAGCACTCATTCACGGACACGATAGTCATCTTCACGATCATAGTCGTGAACCTGGGGTTGGCCATCAAGCAGGAGATGGGCGCGGAGAAGGCGCTCGAGGCCCTGAGGAAGATGAGCGCGCCCATGACGGTGGCCTTGCGCGGCGGGCTGAGGCAAACCATAGGCGCCTCTGAGCTGGTCCCGGGCGACGTCATAACGTTGGAGGCGGGGAACATGGTCCCGGCCGACGCGCGCATCATCGAGTCGTCCGGCCTGAAGGCGGACGAGGCCATCCTCACGGGCGAGAGCGTCCCCGCCGAGAAGAGCGCGGACGCCGTGATAGGCGATAACGCCCCTCTGGGCGACCGCCTCAATATGCTTTTTTCCGGCTGCCTCATCACCAACGGCAAGGCCAAGGCCTTGGTCGTCGAGACGGGCATGTCGACCGAGATGGGCAAAATCGCAGGGCTGTTGAACGCCGTCACGAAGGAGAGGACCCCGCTGCAGCAGAAGATGAACGCGTTGGGCAAGATCATCTGCTTCGTGGCCCTGGGCTCCGCCGCGGCGCTTTTCCTCCTCCAGGTGTTCGATGCGAGTATCGCCCTGCCGGAGATACTCCTGAACGCCGTGTCGATGGCCGTGGCAGTCATACCAGAGTGCCTCCCCATAATAATCACTATCACGCTCGCGTACGGGGTCCTGATGATGGCGCGCAAGAATGCCATCATCCGCAAGATACCGGCGGTGGAGACCCTGGGCAGCGCCTCGGTCGTCTGCTCGGACAAGACCGGGACCCTCACCATGAACAGGATGACCATCACCCGCGTCTGGGCCGTCGGGCATGAGCCCATCGAGGCCCACCTCCGCCTCAGGCACGACGAGATGCGCACCGTGGAGCTGATGGGCCTGGCGAGCAACGCCTCCATAACCACGGTGGACGGCGTCGAGGCGGAGATCGGCGACCCGACGGAGACGGCCATCGTGCGGCTCCTGAAGGACAAGCACATAGAGAAGGAGAGCCTGGACACCCTCTACCCCAAGGTCTACGAGATCCCGTTCGACTCCGACAGGAAGCTGATGACGACGGTCCACAAGTCGAACGACCTGGAGAGCCTCAGGTTCATATCCATAACTAAGGGGGCCTTCGAGAGGATCCCCATAGACGCCACCTCCGTATGCTCCGAGACGGCCAGGAGGGTGCACGACGAGTTCGCTGGTCAGGCCCTCAGGGTGTTGGCGGTGGCATACAAGTACTACGATAGGCTCCCGGAGGTCATGGACGTGGCCGAGCTGGAGCATGGGCTCACCTTCGCGGGGTTCGTCGGGATGATCGACCCCCCCAGGCCCGAAAGCAAGGAGGCCGTGCGGACCGCCAAGGAGGCCGGGATCAAGACCGTCATGATCACGGGCGACCACGTCATAACGGCGTCGGCCATAGCCAAGGAGATCGGCATCCTCTCCGAGGGGGAGAAGGTGGTCTCGGGGGTCGAGCTCACCGCCATGTCGGACGGGGAGCTGGCGGCCGGCATCAGCGACTATTCCGTCTACGCGAGGGTCTCCCCGGAGGACAAGATAAGGATAGTGAAGGCCTGGCAATCCAAGGGGGCGGTCGTCGCGATGACGGGCGACGGCGTCAATGACGCCCCGGCCCTCAAGGCGGCGGACGTGGGGGTGGCCATGGGCTCCGGCACCGACGTCGCAAAGAGCGCCAGCGACGTCATACTGACCGACGACAACTTCTCGTCGATCGTGCACGCCGTGGCGGAGGGCAGGCGGGTGTACGACAACATCCGCAAGGTGCTATACTCCCTCATCGCATGCAACATATCCGAGATATTCACGATGCTCCTGATCATACTCTTCTGGCAGAAGGCGCCGCTGGTCGCCATACAGCTGCTGCTCATCAACGTCATAGCCGACGGTATACCCGACCTCTGCCTATGCAGGGAGCCGATGGAGAAGGACATAATGCGCCGGGGACCGATCGACAAGAACGCCAGCGTCTTCGCCGGCGGCCTGGGCATGAGGATAGCGGTGGTGGCCGCCGTTTTCGCCGTGGCCTCGATCGTCGGGTACTATATCGGGAGCTTCGTCAGCCTTCACCCCGACTTCCCGCCCTCCCACGAGCTGGGCGTGACGATGGCCTACGTGGCCGTCGGGTGGACCTCGGTCATGAACATCCTGAACGTCAGGAGCTTCAAGCAATCCATATTCAAGATAGGGCTGACCACAAACAGGCTCCTGTTCTTCGGCGTCTGCTTCTCCACGGCCCTGATCATCGGGACCGCGATGCTCCCGCCTTCCATCACCAACCACCACGGCCTCCTCGTCAACATATTCCACTGCGTGCCGCTCAGCGCGTACCATTGGCTCATCCTCATAGGATTGGCCATATCGCCGGTCGTGGTGGTGGAGTCGCAGAAAGCCTTCATAAGGGGCAGGGAGCGCGCCCGCATGGGATAAAAGCGGCGGGGAATGGGATCGGCGGGGCCGGCATGCGGTGCCCGCCGACGGGCCGCATCATGGACGCGTATCCTAGGAGTAACCGAAAATGCGATGTACTGGACTCGAACCAGTGACCTCTT
>WRCU01000271.1 GCA_009783805.1 Oscillospiraceae bacterium | reverse complement strand
TGGATTGTGCGGGCCGGTAAAGGACGCGAACGGGCAGGCCGATCGGGGCCGGCCGCGAATAGATATCGGAAGGGTGGGTAACCTGTTATGCAGGACATCGAGCAGATAAGGGTATCATTGCCTTCTTTCAGGGAAAGGCTATACGAGCTTAGGGATTCCCTTTGACGTCGCAAAGGTCGGCGGGAGGCTTGCGGAGCTGGAGGGCCTGACCTCCTCGGAGGGCTTTTGGGAGGACCTGGGAGGCTCGCAGGGCGTACTGAAGGAGATCAAGGGTTGCAAGGACGCCTTGGAAGGCTACGCCGCGCTCGAGCGCATGTACGGCGACTTGGAGGCCTACGTGGAGCTCGCTTTGGGCGAAGAGGACGACTCGGTCTACGCGGAGGCTAGGGACCTGGCCTTGGCGTTGGACGGGCGCATCGCCAAGATGAGGCTCGGGGCGCTGCTCAGCGGCCCCTATGACAAGAACAACGCCATACTCACCATCCACCCGGGGGCGGGCGGGACTGAGTCGCAGGATTGGGCGGAGATGCTGCTGCGCATGTACGCGAGGTGGGGCGAGAAGAGCGGATACACGTTCAAGGTGCTGGACGTGCTGGACGGCGAGGGCGCGGGCATCAAGAACGCCACGTGCTATCTGGAGGGGCTGAACGCCTACGGATACCTTAGGGGTGAGAAGGGCGTCCATAGGCTGGTGCGCATTTCGCCCTTCGATTCCTCCGGCAGGCGCCACACGTCGTTCGCCTCGATAGAGGTCATACCGGACATAGCGGATGACGTGGAGGTGACGATCAACCCGGCGGACATCAAGGTGGAGACGTTCCGCGCGGGCGGGGCGGGCGGGCAGCACGTCAACAAGACGGACTCGGCGATCCGGGTCACGCACCTGCCGACGGGGATAGTGACGACGTGCCAGAACGAGAGGTCGCAGTTCCAGAACAAGGAGTCCGCCCTGAGGATGCTGAAGTCACGCCTCCTGGAGGTCAAGGAGAGGGAGAATAAGGATAGGATCGAGGACCTCAAGGGCGTGAAGATGGACATAGCCTGGGGCAGCCAGATAAGGTCCTACGTCTTCTGCCCGTATACCATGGTGAAGGACCACCGGACCGGTTTCGAGACGGGTGACGTCGGGTCCGTCATGGACGGGGGGCTCGACGGGTTCATAGACAGCTATCTGAACTTTAAGGTCAAGGGCGATGGATGAACTAAGGCTTACGGAGATGCTCGATAAGGTTAGGGACGGGTCGCTCTCAACGGATGAGGCCCTGGCGGAGCTGCGGCGGCTGCCTTTCGAGGACATAGGCTACGCCAAGGTCGACCACCACAGGGCGATACGCGTGGGCTACCCCGAGGTCATATTCTGCCAGGGCAAGACCAAGGAGCAGATAGCCGGGATCGTGGACAGGCTCATGGGCGCCTCCAGGGTCATCATGGGCACCAGGTGCGACGAAGGTCAGTACGCCTACGTGGCCTCGCGCCACGAGGGCGTCGTCTACCATAAGGAGGCCCGCATATTCGTGGCGAAGGGCTGCCTGCCGCGCGCGCATGAAGGGTCCATCCTGGTCGTCTCGGCAGGGACCTCGGACATACCCATTGCGGAGGAGGCGGCCATCACGTGCGAGGTGATGGGGAACGCCACCGAGAGGCTCTATGACGTCGGCGTGGCCGGCATACACAGGCTCCTGGCCTATACGGGCAAGCTGGCAGAGGCCAACGTGATCATCGTGGTCGCGGGCATGGAGGGGGCCTTGGCGAGCGTGGTAGGCGGGCTGGTGGACAAGCCCGTCATCGCGGTGCCGACCAGCGTGGGCTATGGGGCCAACTTCGGCGGCCTATCCGCCTTGCTGACCATGCTCAACAGCTGCGCGAGCGGGGTCGGCGTGGTGAACATCGACAACGGGTTCGGCGCGGGCTATCTGGCTTCCACGATCAACAGGAGGATGGCTTGAGGATACTGTACTTCGACTGCTTCTCCGGCATCAGCGGGGACATGGCCATAGGCGCCCTACTGCATTTGGGCGTCGACAGGGATGCCTTCCTCGGCGAACTGGCGAAGCTGCGCCTGGATGGGTATGAGGCCGCTTTCGAGGACACGGAGAGGTATGGGATAGCCGGCGTGTCCTTCGACGTGAGGTTGAGCGCCGCCGACGGCCACGGCCACGACCGCGCCGACGGCCACGACCGCGCCGACGGCCACGACCACGCAGCCGACGGCCACGACCGCGCCGACGGCCACGGCCACGCCGACGGCCACGCCGACGGCCACGACCACGCCGCCGACGGCCACGACCACGCCGCCGACGGCCACGGCCACGGCCACGACCACGCCGCCGATGGCCACGGCCACGGCCACGGCCACGCCGACGGCCACGGCCACGCCGCCGACGGCCACGGCCACGGCCGTAACCTGCGCGACATCCTGGACCTGATCAACTCGAGCACGCTGTCAGGCTACGTGAAGAAGCTGAGCTCCGATGTTTTCATGGAGATAGCGAAGGCCGAGGCGACCGTCCACGGTAAAGGGACGGACGAGGTCCGCTTCCATGAGGTAGGCGCGGTCGACTCCATAGTGGACATCGTGGGCTTCGCCATAGCGCTGGAGCTGCTGGGCGCGCCCAAGGCATATTCGTCCAGGCTCGCTGAGGGCCATGGGACGGTGCGGTGCAGCCACGGCGTCATCCCGGTGCCCGTCCCGGCCGTCGCGGAGATGCTAAAGGGCAGCGGCATACCGATCGAGGGTATCGACGTGGCGACGGAGCTCGTGACCCCGACCGGATTGGGCCTATTAAAGACAGTGTCCCAAGGGTACGGGCTGAGGCCGCCTATGACGGTGGAGGGCGTGGGCTACGGCTTCGGTAAGAAGGACACGGGCAGCCTGAACGCCTTGCGGGTGATAATGGGGGACGTGGGCGAGGCCGAGCCGAAAGGCTTCCCCGATGGCGCCAGGCATGAGACGGTGGTCCTGCTGGAGGCGAACGTGGACGACGCGACGCCCGAGGTCGTGGGTTACGCATTGGAGAGGCTGCTTTCGCTCGGGGCGCTGGACGCATACGTGACGCCCATCCAGATGAAGAAAGGCAGGCCCGCGGCGATGGTCTCCGCATTGGCCAACCCATGGAAGGCCGGGGAGCTGGCCGGCGTCATGATGGGTGAGATGGGGACGCTGGGGGTCCGCTACGTCGAGTACGGCAGG
>WRCU01000270.1 GCA_009783805.1 Oscillospiraceae bacterium | reverse complement strand
GGTACCTGGCTCCTACGCCTCCCTAGCGACGTGTCACCAACACGTCGCCTTAACGGTCGGCGCCCTCTCGGGTTCGAATCCCCTTTTATCCTTGCTATGCCCGGAGGCGGAGGGATTCGAACCCCCGTGGGCTTTCACCCAAACGGTTTTCAAGACCGCCGCGTTATGACCGCTTCGCTACGCCTCCATGTCCCGTGCATCAAACGTGCATCATAACATGATTTGGGTCTGAAAGCATCATGCGGACCGCCCTACAGCGAATCCATCCTGGCCCGCCGTATGGCCTCGATCTCCTCGTCCGCCAGCTTGTATTTCGACTGCCCGTTGATAAGCGGCTTGGCGTAGCATACCGACCCATCCCTCGAGTAGAGGTTGGTCAGGACCACGCCGTTCAGGTTGGCGTCCATGAGGGCCAGGGTGAAGCTGAGGTCGCCCCCCTGGTACTCGAACGCGCTGTACCTCACGAGCGCCGCCCTCTGGACGCAACGCTCCACGTTGGCCTCTATGCCCTTGATCGCCGCCTCCGCATTGGCCTGGCCGGCGCTCAGCCTGCGTATCTCCTCGACGCACTTGAGCAGGACCTGCTCCATGTTCGAGTCGCCGCCGGCGAATTTCATCAGCCTATCGTGGTTCGCGGAAAGCCTGCCTAACTTCACCCTCGTCAGGATCAGGAACGCGGCCAAGGCGACGATCATGGGCCCCATGATGGCGCACGCCATGACCAGGGCCTGCGCGGCGTCCATGTCGCTAAGCATCGCCACCCCGACTGACGAGCATCCCGAATATCCTGTCAAACTCCTCGTCGGAGTAGTAGTCGATCACGATTCTGCCCTTGCCCTTACCGGCGTCTATCCTCACCTTCGTCGACATGCACCTGGTGAGCCTTTCCTCCAAGGACCCTATCTCGGTCCGCGCGAGGGCCTCCTCATCCTCGCCTTCGCCGTCGCCTCCCGGTCCGGCCTTGCCGCGGGCTTTGCCGCCCTGCCCGCCGACCGCCGTCAGCGCCGCCTTGGCCAGGGCCTCGCATTCGCGGACGCTGAGGCCGCCCTCGGCCGCCCTCCTCGCCAAGGCCGCCTGCGCGCCGGCGTCCGGCAGAGCGAGGATCGCCCTCCCGTGCCCCGGCGATATGGCGCCCGCCGCTAGCATGCCCTGCGCCTCCGGGGGCAGGTCCAGGAGCCGCAGCGCGTTCGCGACCGCGGGCCTGCTCCTGCCGACGGCCTTGGCGATCTGCTCCTGCGTCTGGCCGTGGTCCTTGGCCAGGGTTTCGTAGGCCCTGGCCTCCTCCATGGGGTTCAGGTCCTCCCTCTGGAGGTTCTCCACCAGCGCCAGTTCCATGGCCTGCGTATGGGTCGCCTCGCGGACGATCGCCGGCACGGTCGCGAGGCCGGCCAGCTTGGCGGCCCTCCAGCGCCTTTCTCCGGCGACTATCTCATACCCGCGCGCGACCTTCCTCACAATTATCGGCTGCACGACGCCGTGCTCCAGTATGGAGTCCCTCAACTCCCCCAAGGCCCCGTCGTCAAAGGACTTCCTAGGCTGCCACGCGTTCCGTGCGATCTGCCCGACGCCCAGCTCCATGACGCCGCCTTCCTTCCTGGCGGAAACGGAAGGCAGCAGCGCGTCCAGCCCCTTGCCCAAGCCACCCCTCTTCGCCATCAGGCCTTCTTGCCCACCCTTCCCAAGAATTCCTCGGCAAGCTCCATATACTGCTCCGCGCCCTTTGACTTCGGGTCGTAGACGGTGATCGGCAACCCGAAGCTCGGGGCCTCCCCAAGCCTGATGCTCCGCGAGATGGTCGTCTCGTACAGGTATTTCTTGCAATGCCTGCGTATCTCGTCCGCCACCTGGACCGACAGCTTCGTGCGCGAGTCGTACATGGTGAGCACGATGCCTTCTATGAGCAGCTTCTTGTTAAGGCCCTTCCGTATGCGCACTATCGTGTTCAGCAGGTGCGTCAGCCCCTCCAGGGCGAAGTACTCGCATTGGATCGGGATGAGCACCGAGTCGGCGCCCGACAGCGCGTTCACCGTGAGGAGCCCCAGCGAGGGCGGGCAGTCGACCAGGATGAAGTCATACTTCGGCTTGACCGACGAGAGGGCCCTCCTCATCCCGTACTCCCTCTCCTCGACCTCCACCAGCTCGATCTCGGCTCCCACCAGCTCCATGTTCGCCGGGCAGATGTGGAGGTTGTCGACCATCGTCCTGCGGATGATGCCCGACATGTCGGTGCCGTTGATGAGCGCGTCGTATGAGGTCGTCCCATTCCCGTCCTTTGCGGCGCCGAGCCCGGATGTGGCGTTGCCCTGGGGGTCCATGTCCGCGACCAGGACCTTCCTGCCCTTGGCGGCGAGGCACGCCCCCAGGCTGATCGTGGTAGTCGTCTTCCCGACGCCCCCCTTTTGGTTGGCCACCGCGACTATCCTGCCCATATCGGCTATACCGCCAAGCCTTTCCGCTGCATCTTGAACATCCACACGATCATGTGGCACATGGCCAGGTGCGCGTCCTCGACCCTCTCATAGCTGTCCGAGGCCACGTTCAAGCTTATGTCGGAAATGGCCGCCAGCCTCCCGCCGCCGAAGCCCGTCAGCGAGATGAGGAGGCCGCCCCTGCCCTTCGCGTACTCGGCCGCCTCGACCACGTTCGGCGAGTTGCCGCTGGCCGATATGGAGATGAGGACGTCCCCGTCCGTAAAGAGGTTCGCAAGCTGCATGGAGAAGGTCTTCTCATACCCGCAGTCGTTCCCCAAGGCCGTGATGGCGCATACCTGCTCGGCGAGCGTGCATATCCTGAATCTCTTGTCGTCGGGCCCCGCCGCGTTCTTGCCGAAGTCGCAGTAGAAGTGGTTGGCCGTCGCCGCGCTGCCGCCGTTCCCCACGACGAATATCATGCGGCCCTCATCCCTGGCCTTCCCCAGCGCCTTGGCCACCTCGCCGAAAGGGGCCGTCCCTATGGCGGCGATAAGCCCCTTCAAGTCATCCAGATACCTATCGGCGTCGTCCATCGCCTTTTTTAGGTCGATCATGGCGAGCCCCCCCTTCTACCACCTTATGGGCCGCTGCGCGATGGCCGCGGCGCCGATAAGCGCCGCCTCATAGCCCAGCCCCGTCCCGACGATCTCAATACCCTTCCTGATGGGCGCGAATGCGTACCTGTCCAAGGCCCTGCCCATGGGCCCGACCAGCAGGTCC
>WRCU01000269.1 GCA_009783805.1 Oscillospiraceae bacterium | reverse complement strand
CCATCCTCTGGAACGGGCCCGGCTACGTGCGGCACGGCGGCGAGTGCCTCGAGGGGGTGTTCCCAGGCGGCGGCGCCAAGGTTTTCGTGGGGGGGGAACGCGTGGACGACCCCAGCGCGGGCATAGCCTCCCCATACATGGCCGTCTCCACGGGTGGCCCCGTGACAGTTTCCACGTCGCGCCCCATGGGCCTGGGGGAGGCGGAGGGCGTCCTGAAGGCCGCGAAGGAGGCCATGCGGGAGTCGGCCTCAGCATATGGGCGCTTGGGGGAGGCGGCGGAGGCCATGAGGACCTGCCTGGCCTGGGACACGATATACGAGCCGGAGGGCGGGAACGTCTGCTCGACCGTGAGCCGGCTCTGGAACGCGAATTGGGGCGGGTACGTGCTTTTTTGCTGGGACACGTACCTGTCGGCCATGATGGCCATGCCCGAAAGCAAGGAGCTGGCCTACTCAAACCTGATCGCCATGACCCGCGAGAAGACCGGCGACGGGTTCGTCCCGAACTTCGGCTCCGCGGGAGGCAACAAGAGCCTCGACCGCTCGCAGCCACCGGTCGGGTCCCTGGCCCTCAAGGAAGTCTTCCGAAGGTACCGTGAGCCTTGGGTCGTCGAGCTCCTCTTCGACGACCTGCTGGGCTGGAACCGGTGGTACGCGCGGCGGCGCAGGCTCCCGAACGGCCAGATGTGCTGGGGCTCGAACCCGTACCCGGCCCGAACGGGCAGGCATTGGGAGAGGGAGGGGGTGGGCGCCTCGTTCGGGGCCGCGCTGGAGTCCGGGCTGGACAACTCGCCCATGTACGACGGGGTCCTGTTCGACCCCGAAAGCTCGATGATGCTGTTGGCGGACGTGGGCCTGACGGGCCTGTACGTGATGGACTGCGAGGCCCTGGCGGAGCTGGCCCGCGCCATAGGCAGGCCCGAGTCCGGGGAGCTGGCCGAGAGGGCCGAGCTGGCGAAGGACGGGCTCGAAATGCTATGGGACGAGGGTTCCGGCATGTACCTGAACAGGAGGGTCGACACGGGTGAGCCCTCACGACGTATATCGCCGACCAACCTATACTCGTTCTTTTCGGACAGGGTGACGGACGGGCGGGCGCGCAGGATGATGGACGGCTACTTCTACGACGAAAGCAAGTTCTTCGGCGAGTACCTACTCCCCTCGATCACCAGGGACGACCCGGCCTACAAGGACCAGGAGTATTGGCGCGGCCGCATATGGGCGCCCATGAACCTGCTCGCGTACCTGGCCATGAGGAAGAAGGGGCTGAGCGATGAATGCCGCGTCCTCGCCGAAAGGTCCGAAAACCTTTTATTGAAGGAATGGCGCCTGCACGGGCACGTCCACGAGAACTACCACGCCGAAACGGGAATGGGGTGCGGGGTCTCCAGCAGCGACAGGTTCTACCATTGGGGCGGGCTTTTGGCCTTGGTCGCCCTCATCGACGGGGGCTACGTCGAGGGCCCGGAAAGGCCGCTATGACATTCCGCGATTACGGAACGGCTTGGATCAACCATTGATGGGGGATGATAACGCGATGAGGATCATGCTGATAGGGGCACACCCCGACGACTGCGACGGCTTCGGCGGCGGGACGGCCATCATGCTGGCCGACGCGGGGCATACCGTTGACTGCGTCTCCGTCACCGACGGGAGCGCCGGGCACTACGTGATGGGCAGGGCCGAGCTGGCCGCCGTGAGGCTCAGGGAGGCCAAGGCGGCGGGGGAGGCCGCGGGCGTGGGCTATCAGGTGATGGACATCCGCGACGGGATGCTGGAGCCGAGCCTCGCCCACCGCGAGGCGCTGATGGCGGTGATCAGGCAGCTCGTGCCCGACGTGGTCATCACGCACAGGACGGGCGACTACCACCCCGACCACAGGGCCGTGGCGCAGCTCGTCCAGGACTGCTCCTACATGATGATGGTCCCCGGCATCTGCCCCGACTACCCGCCGCTGAGGAAGCAGCCCGTCATCCTGCTGGCCAGGGACCGCTTCAAGAAGCCCAGCCCGTTCCAGGCTGACCTGGCCGTGGGCATCGACGGGGCCATGGACAGGAAGACCCAGATGGTCTGCTGCCATAAGTCTCAGTACTACGACTGGCTGCCCTGGATAGCGGGGAACTCGGACTTCATGGGCCTGTCGGAGGAGGAGAAGTTCGCCACCGTCTCCGAGAGGGTCTACATGACGGCCGAGGCCACGGCCGAGGAGTGCCGCGAGCTGCTGGTCTCCCTATACGGCGAGGAGACCGGCGGCAAGGTCAGGTGCGCGGAGGCCTTCGAAGTCAGCGAGTACGGGGCCAGGCTCGACGACACCTTCATGGGCCTGATGCAGTCGCCTGATTAAAGGCTTATGCCGGCGCGCATGGCCTTGCATGCGCCCCGTCAGGACATGTTCGTTTCGACCATGTCGCTGAGCGAGAAGATGTCCGTTCCGCCGAACATGCCGTCGTAGCTCGCCAGGTAGTGCATTTCCCCCGTCTCCATGTCTATGAGGACGTTGTACCAATAAGCCGCGTAGTCCAGGGAATGGAAGTAGTAGTGCCAGTCGCCGAAGATCACGAATATGCGGTATGAATCCGGGTCCAGCCGGGTGTACTCGTAGTCGTCCAGGTAGCCGCCCATGAAGGACTCGTACATCGCCAATGCCTGCTCGGGCGTGTAGTTCGGCTCGGGCTCCTCGTACGCCTCCTCAAGGTACCAGTCGTCGAGCGCCTCAATGGTCATGAGCGGCCGCTCGCCCTCGCGGACTTCGGTGCGGATGGACCACATGTACCCGGTCAGGTCATGCACCAGCGCCCTGTGGGTGAACCCGTAGTCATATGACTCGTCCCACTCCGACGCGATGACGATGTCATAGAAGTTGTTGCCGTATACGCCGAAGGTCGGCGGCGGGATCTCGTACGGGGGGTCGCTCCAGTCCTCCGCGGAATAATTGGTTAGGTCGGGGTGCCTCCGTATCCATTCCTCGACCAGGTCCAGCGCCTCATAGTAGGTCAGGGGCTCGCCGTCCGGATCGTCCGTCTCCTCCGGGCCCCCATAGTCCGTCGTGGCCTCGGACTCGGTGGGGCCTTCGGACTCGGTCCCGTCCGTCACTCCAGGCGTGCCGATCGCCTCCTCGGTACCCGCATTCCCGGTGGGGGCCTCCGTTAACGCGCCGGTCGGGTCCTCGGACGCCGTGCCGGCCGTCCGGTCCGAGCCGT
>WRCU01000268.1 GCA_009783805.1 Oscillospiraceae bacterium | reverse complement strand
GGCCGGCGGCGACGAATGCGGCGAGGAGCACCCTTGCGGCGGCGTCGGGGCGGCCGACCTGGATGGGGCACCGGAAATGAGTGGGGCGTCCGGCGACATCGGGGCTGAGGCTGAGCGCGATGGCTTGGCCGGCGGCGACGATTGCGGCGAGGAGTACCCCTGCGGCGGCGTCGGGGCGGCCGAACTGGATGGTGGAGGATCACCCAACGATCTGGATGGAAGGGGATCGCCCAGCGACCTGGAATCCGCCTTGTCCGAGATCATCGCCGGGGCCGGGATCGACCATGGCCAAAGGAACGTCATCGTCACGCACCAATTCTATACGGCAAAAGGGACGCATCCCATACGCAGCGAGTCGGAGCTCAGCCCCGTAGGGGGCCTGGACGCGGTGGACGCCGCGGTCCTCTCGCCCTTTGACTACGCCGCGCTCGGCCACCTCCACGGCGGGCAGACGGTGGGCTCGGACCGCGTTCGCTACTGCGGCTCCCCCGTGAGGTACTCATTCTCCGAATGGCGCCAGCAAAAGTCCGTGACGCTCGTGGAGCTCGGCCCGAAAGGGCGCGTAAGCGTCAGGGAGCTGCCCTTGGCCCCGATCCGCGGCATGCGCGAACTGAGGGGGCGGCTGGCGGACCTGCTGGACGCCGCCCGCCTGGAAGGGCCGGAGGCGGACGACTACATCAAGGTGACGCTCACCGACGAGGGTGAGGTCGTCGACCCGATGGGCAAGCTGAGGGCGGTATATAAGAACATATTGGGACTCGCGTTTGACAACGCCCGCACCCGAGTCGACCTTTCGGCGCTGGCCTCGGTCGGGGCTGAGCGCATGGCGGCCTCCCCGCTGGAGCTGTTCGAAGGGTTCTTCACGGAGACCCAAGGGTCGGCCATGACCGCGGAGCAGCGTGCGATCGTGGCCGAGGCAATGGAGGCCATGGAACTGGCGAATGCCATGGAAGGCACGGAGGCAATGGGAGTCATGGGAACCGGGGAGGCCATAGGAGCCATGGGGGCCATGGGGACCGGGGAGGGCGGTGATGGCGGGTGAGGCCCGTAAGGCTGACGCTGCAGGCGTTCGGCCCATACGCCGGGATGCAAGTGCTGGACTTCGCATCGATCGGCCAGGGCGGCATATACCTGATAACCGGCGAGACGGGCTCGGGCAAGACGTCGGTCTTCGACGCCCTGACTTTCGCCCTCTACGGCAAGGCCAGCGGCTCGGGCCGCGACGACTACGCGGGGCTGCGCTCGGACTTCGCGGCGGCGACCGAGCCCACGTTCGCCGAGCTGGAGTTCATGGCTGGGGGCAATAAGTACTCCATACGCAGGGCCATACGGAGGGCCGGGCAGGAGGTCACGCTCCACATGCCGGACGGGTCCGTCATCAGCGGCGACCGGAACGTGAGGGGCGCTATAGGCGGGATAGTCGGCTTCGACAGGGAGCAGTTCTCGATGATCGTCATGATCGCCCAGAACGACTTCCTGCGATTCTTGCAGAGCGGCGTCGACGACCGCATAAGGATACTGAGGCACATATTCGGCACCGAGCCCCTGAGGGCCTTTCAGGACAGGCTGAAGGCGCTGGCCCGCGACGAGGGCGCCAGGCTCGAGGCGGTGAAGGCCGTCTTCATTCGACGCGGGGTGGAGATAGTTAGGCGAGCCGAAACCTTCGCGGATTGGGAAGGCAAGGTAGGCGCCTATGACGCGGAGCTCACTGAGGTCGAGGGCCGAAAGGCCGCGGCGGACGCGCGGATTTTGGCGCTGGCCGCGGAGGTCGCGGTGGCCGAGGGCATCGTAAGAGACATGGCCATGCTGGCTGCGATGCGGGCCGAGTGGGGGGATGTCCTGGCCAAGGCGGGTTCCGTTGAGGTAGACAGGGCCAGGATAGCCCGGGGCGAGGCCGCCCTATACAAGGTGGGCCCGCTGGGGGCCCAGGCCGAAAGGGCGCTTCGGGGGCATGGGGACGCCATGGCGGGCCATGCGGAGGCGTCGTCCATGGAGGAGGGGGCGAGGGAGGCCCTGAGGCGGGCGGAGGAGAGGCTGGGCGCGCTGGATCCGCCGGATGCGGTGCGGACGGCTGCGGCCGGGGCGGACAGGGCATGGGAGGCGGCTTCGGCCGAGTCGGCCCGCATGGCCGCCCTTTCGGGTGCCAAGGGGGCATTGGGCGGCAAGGTCGACAGGTTCCTGGCCAAGGAAGGTGAGTTGGCGGACGCCTTGGGACGCCTTAGCATGATGCCGCCCATCGGCGGGCTCACGGAGGAGCTGGCCGGGGAGGAGAGGGAGCTCGCGGAGCTGGAGGCTATATCGGCGCGGCTCCTGGAAGGGCGGGCCGACTTGGCCGCCATAGGTTCGAGGGAGGCCGAGTTGGCCGGGGAACGCGGCTCATTCGAAGCGTCGTGCGCCAGGTACGCCGAGGCGGACGCGAGGTGCCGGGCGGTGGAGGACGCGTTCCTCCGCGGCCGGGCGGGCGCCATGGCGGCGACCTTGGTCCGCGGCGAGCCTTGCCCCGTTTGCGGATCCAGGGAGCATCCCGCGCCCGCCGCGTGCGGCGCGGGGGCGACGGAGGCGGGGGTCGAGGGGGCGAGGAGGGCCAGGGCGGAGGCGCAGGCCGAGAGGGAGGGGCGCGCGCTGGCCTGCGGGGCCCTGGGGGCGGAGGTGGACGCGCTGGCGCGGGGCTTGGTCGGCAAGGTGGGGGCGCTTGTCATGGGCTGCGCGCAGGCCAGCGTACCGGAAGAGCCGAAGCGGACGCCAAGCGCGCCAGGCCAATTGAGCCTGCTCGACCTGCCGCCTATGGATGGCGTACCGTCCATGACAGTCCGACCGCCCATCCCGAGCCGACCGAAATCGGCCGCCCGTCATCCTGAGCCTTTCGCCTGTCACCCTAAGCACCGCGAAGGATCTGACGTATTGCCGGATACGGTCGACCAGCTAGGATTGGCCGACTTGGAAACCATAAAACGCTGGCTGCCCAGCCTCATGGACAAGACGGACGAAAGGCTGGAAACGGCGAAGGAGAACGTCCAGAGGCTAAAGGACGATATCGGGTACCAAAAGGCGGAGGAAGATAGCCTGAACGCAATCCGCGAAGCCCTGGTGCCCGAAACGGCGTCGCTGCGCAGCGAACTGGGCGCGTTGATAAGGAGGTTCGCCGCCGACCTAAGCGAGGTCGGGGGGAGGATGGGAGGCGAAGGCGCGGGAACGGGTGCAGGC
>WRCU01000267.1 GCA_009783805.1 Oscillospiraceae bacterium | reverse complement strand
GACCGGGAACATGAAGTTCATGATGAACGGCGCCATCACCATAGGGACGATGGACGGGGCGAACATCGAGATATACGACCGGGTGGGGAGCGACGCGTTCTTCAGGTTCGGGCTGGGCGTGGACGAGGTCGTCGCCTACAGCAAGGACGGCTCCTACTCCTCCAGGGCCATATATGAGTCCAACAACAACGTGAGGCGCATAGTCGACCAGATGATCAACGGCTTCCTGGAAGGCGTGCCGCGCGACCTGTTCATGAACATATACAAGTCGCTGGTCGACTACAACGACGAGTTCTTCCTGCTTAAGGACTTCGACGACTATCTGGCGGCGCAGGGCAGGCTGAACGACGCCTATAAGGACAAGAAGCGCTGGAACTCCATGTCGGTCAGGAACATAGCCATGTCCGGGCACTTCTCCAGCGACACGACGATAGGCAGGTACGCCGAGGAGATCTGGGACATCAGGCCCAGCGTATAGGGGCAATGGGCGCCGGGGGCCGTCAGGCCGACCGAGGCTTGCGGCCAGGCCTTAACGGGCCCGGCAATGCGTAGGCATCGTCGCCGCCGGGTCAGCGCCTAATGCCGTTGCGGCTTATGGGTCGCAGTCCCATCCGCCCCCATCCGGGCGGTCGACCGGCGCCCATGGTCCGCCGTCAGGCCCTTTGGGACGCCGTTGTAGTGCGCGTACGTGCCTTTTTTCCCGCTGGTCAGGACGTCGGGGCGGCCGTCGCCCGTGAGGTCCGCGGCCACTATGTGCGTTCCGGCCCCGGAATCCGCGCTTATCAGCCTGGGCGTGAAGTGCGCCCCCCCCTCGCGGCTCAGCTCAAACCAGTATAAGGCCGCGGGCGCCCCCGGCTCGGGGTCGCCATGCTCCCCGTGCGCCCAGTGCCTCTTGCCGACGATGAGGTCCGTAAGGCCATCCCCGTTGAGGTCAGCCGCCTCCAGGGAGTGCATCTGGCTGAGCCTGAGGGCGCCTGAACCCAAGTCCGGGTTGATGGGCAGTATCTCTTTCATCTCCCACCCCACGTTCCCTTCCGCGTCCCTCACCTGCCTATGCCAAACCAGGCCGTAGCCGTGGCAGTCCCATACGGTGACGACGTCGCTTAGGCCGTCCCCGTCCACGTCGAAGACGAGCATCTGCGCCGCGTTCTTCGCGAAGGCGTATGGGTGCCAAACCCAATGAGGTTCGGCCGCGCCTGACCCGACCCCCGGCCCCCCACCCGAGCCTTCGGGGACGCGCCCGAAGCCGGGCGGCGCCTCCCACCATCCGGACGGGCAGACGACGTCGTTGTTGCCGTCCCCGCCTATGTCGCCGAACCCCACGCCGCTTGCGAGGTATATGTGGGACGTGTCGGAGATGGGGTGAAACATCCATTCGGCCGTAGGGTTGAGCGGGTCGTACTTCGCATACCCGTAGCGTTCCCTGTCGCTGTAGATGAGCTCAGGCAGGCCGTCGCCGTCCAAGTCGCCCCATACCGGGGCCTCGTTGGCCACGTTCCGCACGGCGACATGGGCCTTCCAAGCCTCCCCGGAATCGCCGGGGTTCTCATGCCAAACCGCCTCCCACCCCGCGGCCTCCCCCCAGTCCTCGAACGAGTAGCCGCCGCCCGACCCGGGCCTGCGCATCACGTATAGGACGTCGGGCCAGCCGTCGCCGCTGATGTCGTGGACGAAGCACGGCTGCGTGGTCGGCGAGTAGGTATGCTTGCTTACCTTAGGCGGGGCGAATATAACATGTTTCGCCGTGAAGTCCGGGCCCTCGTACCAATGGGGCCCCGCCACCACGTCGGCCACGCCGTCGCGGTTGAGGTCGCCGCAGCCGACCGACTCGGACGTGAACCCCCCCTCGATCGTCACCCTGTGGAAGGACTCCCCAAGCGGGCGTTTCCCGTACGGGCAGGCCTTGACGCAGAGCCCGCAGACGCCCCAGCCCGTCGGGTTGATGATGCCGCGCATGGCGCCGCACATGCCCGTGTCGAAACCGTCGAGCGAGTCGCGGTCGCCGAACGGCTCCCTGCCGTACGCGTGGACCGGGCAGGCGTCGACGCAGGCGAAGCAGTCGCCGCACCTTCCGGCCATGGGCTCGCCGGCATAGGCGGCCAGCGGGGCGTCGGTGACCAGGACGCCGAGGGCCACGTGGCAGCCGTTCACCGGGGAGACGAAGAGCCTGTTCTTGCCGATGAAGCCCAATCCGGCATGGCGGGCCGCCAGCTTATACAGGCCGGTCGCCTTTCCCTTGGGTGGGTGCGCCAGGCGGTAGGCCCGGTAGCCCTTGCCTATGAGGGCCGCCGCCAGCCCATCGCAGATACCCACGGCCAGGGAGATCTTGTCGGCGTAATGCTTGGTGCGGTAGTCGTCGTCGGTTTGGGGTAGGCCCATGAGGCACTCCGCGTCCTCCAGAACGCCCACGCTGACCCCCCTCATCATGGAGGCCCGATGCTCGCCGCACTCCTCGAACGAGTCCGGGATGGCGGCGTACGCCTTCGTCAGGTCGGCCACGCCGAAGTGGCACGCGCCCATGGCCTTGGCCATGCCCATCAACTCATCGCCGAGCCCGCATAGGTAGTCCGCGCCTTGGAAGGCGGGCTCCGGCAGGCTCTCGCGCGCAGGGGCGGCCGGCGCAAGGCCCGCCGCGGCGCCCAAGGCCTCCGGCGCCCCGAAGGACGAGGCGTCATAGACCTTGACCTTATTATTCATCGTGTCGGCGACGTAAATGAGGCCGCCCGCGCCCATAGCGACCCCGCAGGGCAGCCACAGCTCTGAGGCGTCGCCGAACGAGCCTAGGAGCTCGCCGTCGGGCGAGTACCTTAGCACGCGGTTGTTGCAGGTGTCGGCCACGACCAGGCTGCCGTCGGCCATGGCGGCTATGCCCTGGGGGCAGTTGAGCTGCCCGGCGCCGATCCCGAACCCGCCCCAGGAGAGCCTCAGCCGGCCCTCGGGCGAAAACCTTTGTATGCGGTTGTTGTAGGTGTCGGCCACATATACGTCGCCGCCTACGCCCACGGCTATCCCCATGGGTATGTTGAGTTCGCCCTCGCCGAAGCCGTATCGGCCCCACTTCCGCACGAAGGCGCCGTCGGGGCCGAAGGCCTGCACCCTCATGCCGTCGCGGCCTGAGCCGGGTCCCTTGGGCACGGGCGGCCAGGAGGACGACTCGGTGACGTACACGAGGCCGCCGCCGTAGGCTATCCCCACCGGGGTGCTG
>WRCU01000266.1 GCA_009783805.1 Oscillospiraceae bacterium | reverse complement strand
TCCCAGTGCTTTTCGATGTACGAGACGATCCGCTCGTCGAAGAGGTCCTGCGAGTAGGCCTCGCCCTCCTCCATCAGGCGGACCGAAGGGTCCTCGCGGTGGCGGGCGTAGCGGCCGGCCCCGCAGTCCGCCTCGCGGTTCTGCGGGTACTCCACCTTGCGCCCGTCCTCGAACATGAACGGCGGGTAGAACCCATGGCACATCTCATGGTCATAGTAGCCGTAGTGGTAGTCCCAGCCGTGGGCGGCCACCTCGTCGCCGGTGGTCGCGAAGCCCCACTCCAGCTTGCCTATCTGCCCCGTGTGGTAGCCCGCCTGCCTGAAGACCATGGGCAGGAACACGTCGTCGCTCCTCTGTTCGATACCCGTGTTGTTGAGTATCTCGTAGACCCTCTCAAGGGGCATCTCGCCCCTGGCGTGCTCCTTGTACAGGCCGGCCCTGCAGAAGGTCCACCGGCCGTTGTGGCAGTCGTGGATCCCACAGATCAGGCTCGCCCTGGCCGGCGCGCATATGTGGCAGCCGTAGGAGTTCGTGAAGGCCATGCCGGCCCCGCGCAGCCGGTCGATGTTGGGCGTCTCGATCTGTTTTTGCCCATAGCAGCTGAGCATGCCCCGGCCCAGGTCGTCCGCGTAGATGAGCACGACGTTCGGCTTTTCTTTGCCCTTCATTGGCCTCACCCCATTTTTGATATTATGTCCGCATCTAGACAATACCACATCGGGCGGGGCCCCGCCGATGGGCGGGAGCGGGGATGGGCGGACATGGCGGGCGATCCTTACGGGCGGTACGCGCCCTTCATCAGGGACTATATATATGCGAAAGGCTGGCGGGAGCTGCATGGGATCCAGGGCGAGGCCTGCTCAGCCATCATGGACACGGGCGACCATGTGCTGCTCGCGTCCGGGACGGCCAGCGGGAAGACCGAGGCCGCCTTCTTCCCCATCCTCACCTTGCTGGAGAGGGACATGCCGGTCTCGATTGGGGCCCTGTACATAGGGCCCCTCAAGGCCCTCATTAACGACCAGTGGGGCAGGATGCGCGAAATGCTCGAAGGCTCGCCGATCGGGGTGCGCCATTGGCACGGCGACGTCGGCGCGGGGGAGAAGCGCGGGGCCGCGCTGTATCCCTCGGGCGTGCTGCAGATCACGCCTGAGTCGCTGGAGGCCCTGCTGATCCTAAGGTCCGGCGAAGTCGAGAGGATGTTCTGCGACCTGAGGTTCGTGGTCATAGACGAGGTCCACGCCTTCATGGGCGGCGACAGGGGCGGACAGGTCCTGTGCCAGATAGGCAGGATCCAGGCCATGGCGGGCTGCGTCCCCAGGCGGGTGGGGCTTTCGGCCACCCTCGGCGACTACGGGGCGGCCGGGGAATGGCTGGCCGGGGGCACCGGTGTGCCGGTGACCGCCGTCTCGGGCGGCGAGGCGGGCAGGAAGGTCAGGATAGCGGTTGAGAGCTTCGATGAGGTGGGCGACGTATGCTATGGGTACATATACGGCCTATCACGCGGTAAAGGCTGCGTGGTCTTCACGAACAGGCGCGCCGACGCCGAGCGGGCCGTATCCGGCCTGAGGAAGGCCGCCGTAGCCGGGGGCGGCAGGGACGTCTTCCGCATCCACCACGGCAGCCTGTCCGCGGCCATCAGGGCCGACGCGGAGGATTCGCTCCGGGACGGTGGCGGGGAGGCCGTGGCCGTGGCCACCGTGACGCTCGAGCTGGGCATAGACATAGGCAGGCTGGACAGGATATTCCAGATAGGCGCGCCGCCCTCATGCTCGTCGTTCGTCCAGCGCCTGGGGCGTTCCGGCAGGCGGTCGGGCGTGTCCGAGATGGTCTTCTGCTGCGGCGGGGACGACGGCGCCTATGGCGATGACCCGCCGACGGGGGCGGACGGCCCCTGGGACGCGCGCGCAAGGCCCGGCTCCCCCGGCTCGCTGCCGTGGGGGCTGCTGCAGACCATAGCCGTGATAGAGCTCTACGCAAAGGACAGGTACATAGAGCCCCCGCAGCGCAAGCCCCTGCCATATAGCCTCCTGTACCACCAGACGATGAGCTGCCTGGCCTCGTGTGAGGGGATGGGCGTGCGCCGCCTGCTCGGGACCGTCATGGGGCTGGCGCCGTTCAGGGGATTGGATGAGGCGGACTTCTGGGAGCTGCTTAGGCACCTTATCAAGACGGGCCACGTGCACGAGGTGGACGGGGGCGAGCTGGTGGTGGGCGACGCCGGCTCGCGCCTGGCTTATGGGCATAGGTTCTACGCCGTCTTCAAGGACGAGGATAGGTACGCGGTCATCAGCGGAGAGACGGAGGTCGGATCGGTCTCGACCATGCCATACGTGGGCGCGGTCATCTTCCTCGCGGGCAGGCCCTGGCGGATAGTGAGTGTGGACCCGGCGCGGAAGGCCGTCCACGTAGTGGAGGGCGAGGGGGAGGGCAGGTTCTTCTGGACCGGCGGCATGGGGGACGTCGACGACAGGGTCATGGCCAAGGCCAGGGTGGTGCTGTTGTCCGACGAAAGGTACCCTTACCTTATGCCCGGCGCGAAAAGGCGGCTGGAGGAGGCCAGGGTCGCGGCCGCCGAAATGGGGCTGGGCGGAGGCGGGATCGTGCGGGGCGATGACGGCACGGCGTACCTGCTGCCGTGGAAAGGCGGAAAGGTCATGAGGGGCCTGGAAAGGCTGCTGGGGATCGGGTTGCGCGAGCGCCTGGGGGTGGGGCGCGTCATGGGTTATCGCCCATATTACCTGCACGTCTCCTCTAGGCATGGCTATGACGGCTTCCTCGGACGCCTAAGGGACGCCGGCGCTCGGGCGGCCGCTTCGGCCACGCTCCTACGAGAGGGGGAGAGCCCCGTCGAGGACAGGTATGACGAGTACCTGCCGGAAGCGATGCGGGCCCGCGCGTACGTCCGGAACCGGCTGGCGGGCGGCGCTGAGCTGGCCGAGGCGGTGGAGGGGATGCTGCGGGGTCGTCCCTGACCGCAGGGATGCTGCGGAGTCGTCCCTGACCGCTGGGGGCTGGACGTGGGTGGCCCGATCACGGTGCGGCCATTAACCTGGCATCATCTGGCTATAATAAGGCTTGATTTTCGCATCGGACCCTGTATAATATCCCATACGGTTTGAAAGGCCGCTATAAATCCATGGCAGACATATTCGCGACGGGCTTCGCGTCCAACGCATCCTCACTCCTATATAAGCGCAACCACATC
>WRCU01000265.1 GCA_009783805.1 Oscillospiraceae bacterium | reverse complement strand
CAGGTAAGGGGCGTCTCGGGGGTCGCCGACTCGCATAAAGAAGACGCCTTGGCCATGGCCGAGGCGGGTGGGGTGCGATTCGGCCCGATCATTACGCACCGATACCCTCTGGACCGGATAGAGGAGGCCCTCAGCACGATGAGGGGTAAGGCCGCGGGATTCATCAAGGCCGTCATACGGCCTTGATGGATGGGACGAGTCTGGACTGAGGCGGGGGGATTCGCATGATAGGCGAGAGGATAGGCAGGATAAACAGGAAGATAGCGGAAGGCGGCGTGGCGATAGGGACGCACATATCCCTCTGCGAGCCGGCCGTGACCGAGATGCTCGGCCTGATAGGCTACGACTTCGTTTGGATCGACTGGGAGCATTCGGCGATGGACCGCAGCCATATCCAAGGCCACCTTATGGCGGCCCAAGGCGTCGGGGCGGCGGCCTTCGTCAGGGTGCCGTGGAACGACCCGGTGACGGTGAAGCCGATATTGGAGATGGGCCCTGACGGGGTGATATTCCCCATGGTCATGGACGCCGCTGAGGCGGCCGCGGCCGTAGCGTCCACCACCTACCCCCCCGCCGGTAGGAGGGGGTTCGGCCCTAGGAGGGCGAACGGCTACGGCATGGTCCCGACGGCGGAGTACCTGCGGGAGGTGGAAGGAAGCTTCTGGCGGATAATCCAGATCGAGCATGAGGACGCCGTGAGGAACCTGGACGCCATCCTGGCCGTCGAGGGGGTGGACACGATAGTGGTGGGGCCGAATGACCTTTCCGGGTCCGTGGGCCTGCTGGGCCAGACGAGGCACCCAAGGGTCCTCGCGCTGCTCGACGAGATAGCCGCGAAGTGCGTGAGGGCGGGAAAGGCGTTCGGCACATCCATCGGCTTCGACGCCGGCGTGGTGGCCGAATGGAAGGGGCGCGGCGTCTCATGGATAGCGGCGGGAGGTGACACGGGGTACATGATGGAGGCCGGAAGGAAGACGTACGGGGAGATGAAGGGCATTTTCGGGTCCTGACCGCGCGCGGTGCGACGGCCACGGACTAGACGGGGGTAGACTATGTACGACCATGGCAGAATGGCCGCCTATGACCCGGAGGTAGCGGCGGCGATGAAAGATGAGTATGACAGGCAGAAGGGGAAGATCGTCCTCATAGCGTCCGAGAACTATGTAAGCGAGGCCGTCCTGGACGCGATGGGCTCGCACCTGACGAACAAGTACGCCGAAGGGTATCCCGGAAGGCGCTATTACGGTGGCTGCGAGCACGTGGACGAGGTCGAGTCCCTGGCCATAGAGCGCGCCAAGAGGCTCTTCAACGCGGAGCACGCGAACGTGCAGCCCCACAGCGGCGCCAACGCGAACATGGCGGTTTTTTTCGCGGCGCTGAACCCGGGGGACACGGTGCTGAGCATGAACCTGGCCCATGGGGGGCACCTGAGCCATGGCATGGCGAAAAATTTTTCGGGCAGGTACTTCAACATCGTGGACTACGGCGTCTCCGAAGGGAGCGAGCTGCTGGACTACGGGGCCATCAGGGCGAAGGCTCTGGAGTGCAGGCCCAGGCTGATCGTATGCGGGGCGAGCGCGTACCCGAGGGCGATAGACTTCAAGGCATTCAGGGATATAGCCGACGAATGCGGGGCCTTGCTCATGGCCGACATCGCCCATATAGCCGGGCCCGTCGCGGCGGGCCTGCATCAGAGCCCCATACCGTACGCCCACTACACGACGTCCACCACTCATAAGACGCTGAGGGGGCCGAGGGGTGGGCTCATACTCTGCAGCCAGGAGCATGCCAAAGCCATAGACAGCGCGGTCTTCCCAGGCCTGCAGGGGGGGCCCCTGATGCACTTGATCGCGGCCAAGGCGGTGGCCTTCGGCGAGGCGCTCTCGGGCGGGTTCGCCGACTACCAAAAAAAAGTGCTGGGCAACGCCAAGGCGCTGGCCGCGGGACTTTCGAAGCGCGGCCTAAGGCTGGTCTCCGGCGGGACCGACAACCACCTGATGCTGGTCGACCTGTCAGGGGAAGGGGTCACGGGCAAGGAGATGCAGCAGAGGCTTGACGCGGTTGGGATCACGACGAACAAGAACGGCATCCCCTTCGACGCCTTGAAGCCCACGGTGACGAGCGGGATCAGGCTGGGGACCCCGGCGGTCACCACCAGGGGAATGGGGGAGGCTGACATGGACGCCATCGCGGACGTGATGGCGTCGGCGACGCGCGAGTACGACGCGAAGGCTGGCGAGCTGCGGGACCGCGTGAAGGGCATGACGGAATCGCTCCCGCTGTTCGCCTGGTGAGCGGATGGACGTGACGGCGCCGCTGGCCCACCGGATGAAGCCGGAGACGCTCGACCAGTTCGTCGGGCAGGAGGCGATCCTCGGGCAGGGCAAGGCCCTGCGCAGGATGATCCTGTCGGGGAAGGTCAGCTCGATCATCCTCTCCGGGCCCCCGGGCACGGGGAAGACGTCATTGGCCAAGGTCATCGCCGGAAGGTCCTCGCTCAGGCTGATCAAGCTCAACGCCGTCACATCGGGGGTCGCGGACATCAAGGAAGCCATCGCGGAGGCCCAGAACAGGATGCTCACCCCCGAGGGTAGGCTGCTCCTGTTCATCGATGAGATCCATAGGTTCAACAAGGCGCAGCAGGACGCGCTCCTGCCCTCGGTCGAGGACGGGACCATCGTGCTCGTCGGGGCCACAACCGAGAACCCGTTCTTTGAGGTGAACAAGGCCCTCATTTCGCGTTCTTCGGTATTCATCCTGGAGCCGCTGAGGACCGGAGACGTGCTGAGGATCCTCAGGATGGCCGTGGAGGACGGCGTAAGGGGGCTGGGCGGCATGGACCTGGACATAGGCGAAGGCGTCCTCGAGTTCATGGCGGAGCGCAGCGGGGGTGACTCCAGGGTGGCGCTCAACGCGCTGGAGCTGGCCGTCGCGACGGGCGTGATGGGCGCGGGCGGGTCCATCAAGGTGGACATGGCGGCGGCCGCGGACTGCATGCAAAAAAAGGTGCTGCCGTACGACAAGTCCGGGGACTCCCATTACGACAACATATCCGCGTTCATAAAATCGATGCGCGGAAGCGACCCGGACGCCGCGGTCTTCTACCTGGCCAGGGCGCTGCACTCCGGCGAGTCGCCGGAGTTCCTGGCCCGAAGGATCGTCATATGCGCCTCCGAGGACGTCGGGATGGCGAACCCTTCGGCGATCCAGGTGGCGGTCT
>WRCU01000264.1 GCA_009783805.1 Oscillospiraceae bacterium | reverse complement strand
TGGGGCTGGGCGTGACGGTCCCGCTCATCGCCTGCGACCATACGGCCGAGGGCGACGCCGCGCTGGGGTGCGCGAACGGCTGGAAGGTGGGCGACGACAGCTACGGCAGGCTGCTCAGGCAGCAGCCCGACACGCCGAAGATAATTACGGAGTTCTGGAACGGCCTGTACACCGTATGGGGGGCGCCCAGGCGGAACACCCACGTCGACGTCGAGGGCAGGCTCATGGACAGCGTATGCGCCGGCTTCACGGCGATAAACCACTACATGTTCCACGGCGGCACGAACTTCGGCTCGTGGGGCGGCAGGACGGTGTTCGGGAGCGGCAGCTTCATCACGACCTCCTATGAGTCGGACGCGCCGCTGGACGAGTACGCCGGGCTCACGAAAAAATACATGGACTGCAAGAGGGTGGGGACCTTCCTAAGGGAGTGCGGCCCGTTCCTCATGGCCTCCGAGCGGGCCGAGCCTTCCTGCGTGCCCACGGACAGGTACTCCGTAAGGCTGAGGGTCCATGGCGGCGCGCAGATGGCCTTTGTGGAGGGCCTCGACGAGGAGAGGGGCATATACCATGCGGCCTTCGGGGATGGGCGCGTGGTGAGGGTGACGGCGAACCCGCGGCAGATAGTGCCGGCGGTGAGGGGCTACGACCCGTTCGGATGGTTCAGGATGGACTGCGGGGCGTTCTTCACCACTTTCAGGGACCCCGTCGGGGGTGACATCGTCATTATCTGGGGCGAGAACGGCGAGAGGACCCAGGCCTCGTTCCTGTTCGACTCGGAGGTCAGTTACCGGGACGTCCCGTGCGTTAGCCACGTCGTCACGGACGGCGGCAGGGGCATAGCCTTTGACCTGTGCCACTTCGCCGAAATGCAAGTTTTATGGCTGGAGTCGGGCGGCAGGGCCTTGCGCGTCATCGTCCTGGACGTGGCCGGGATCGACGGCACCTGGTTCGACCGGTCCGGCGGGTCGGAGGTCATGGTGACCGGCTGCCTGGGCGTGGGGTGCCGGGAAGGCGGTAGGCTCGCCTACCGCGGCGGGGGCTCGGGCGTCCCCATACGCGCGTTCGGCGCGACGGGGGGCCTGGGCGAAGGCTGGGATTGGGACGCCGGGTTTGGGTGCCGCGTGTACGGGCCATCCGTGCGCGGCGTCGGCCTCTCCGGCTGGGAGGCCTCACCGGAGCCGCTCGGCAAGGCGGCGCGGGCAGGCGGAGGGCGCACGGCCGCCACCCAGGGCCGCCCCGCGGACTTCACCGTGCTGGGCAAGCTCGGCGGCTACCTATACTATGAGGCGGAGCTGCTTGGGGGGCTGGCGGAGGCCGCGGCGGATGGGGACGGAAACCTCAGGCTCATCCTCGGCGGGGTGCAGGACCCGCTCATCGCCTACCACGAAGGCGTCCGCGTGGGCGAGGTGCGCGGGATGTTCCTGAGCCACCTGGACATAAGGCCAAGGAAAGGCGCCAATAGGCTGGGGTTCCTTGCGCAGGGCATGGGCCGCTTCTGCATGACCACGTTCCTCGGGGAGAGGAAGGGCATGACGGGGGACGTCTACGCCGGCGGGGTGGCCATGGACATGCGCGGAGGCTGGGAGGGCGCGGACGGCGAGTCCGTCGACCTGGATAAAGGGCAGCCTGAGACGAAGGCCACCCGCGTGAGGAAAATATTCGATAATATCGGCCATGACAAGGCTTTCCTATGCGGCAGGCTGGGGTTAGGCCTGACGGTGAACGGCCATAAGGTGGACCTCGGCTACTACGAAGATTGGTGGAGGTTCACCTGCGCGGACATATCGGCCTACACGGTGGGCGGCGAGAACGTGGTTGAGATGGACTATAACAGGAAGCACGTCGACAGGTTGGACCTATATACGTACGACTCGTCAAAGGGGCTCGGCTCCTGGGAGGCGGCGGAGGTGGCCGACCCCGCCGAGGCCAGGGACTTCGCGCCGTACGCCGGCGAGGCGCCGAGGACGCCGCATTGGTACAGGTGCCGCTTCAGGAGGCCCGTATCCGTGGGGGGGGCGCCCTTAAACCTGAGGTTGAGGATGACCGGGATGGGGAAAGGCTTCATCACGCTCAACGGACGCGGCGTCGGCCGCTTCTGGCAGGTGGGCCCCCAGGAGGACTACAAGCTGCCGGACGGGTGGCTGCTGGATGAGAACGAGCTGCTCATCTTCGACGAGGAAGGCCGTGACCCAGGGAGGGTGCGGGTCTTCGGCGAGCCGGACTTGGGAGCCTACGTGGAGGTCTCCTTACCTTAGCGGATGGACCCGTTTTTGGCGAAAATAATGGTCGCATAATCAAAAACCACATGATTTCGCTTGATTTTATTGGGATAACCCCGTAATATGGACGTGACGTGGGGCCCGTGCGGCTGCGCGCATCCACCTCACTAAAAAGCGGGGGTCTACCATATGTTTTGTCAGGCTTGCGGGCAGGAGATGGACGAAAGGGCCGTGATCTGCGTAAAGTGCGGGGTGGCGGTGCCGGGCAGGTACATCCAGCAGATGCCGGTCAGCTACTTTCCCAAGTACTACAAGTCCTGCTTCGTCATAGGCATCATAGCCGTATCCGTCCCGTTCTACGGATTCATCATGGGGATAATCGGGCTTCCCCTCTCGATCATAGCCAAGCGCCGCTCGGCGATTGTGATGAACTCCATCGGCATAACCGTATGGCTCATCTTCTTCATAATCCTCATAATCGTCGTGGCCGACTACAACAGCACCTACGTCCCGTATTACCGCTGGTAGGGGGCGCGCCATCCTTTGCCATCACCGGTAGGCGCTAAAAGGCCGGCAGGCGGCGGGCGCCGGCTTTCGCGACCGTTGGGGGCGTGGCCTTATATATCCGGGCATAATTTATAGCCGACTCCATCCAATAACCAAGCATAAGGGGTATCACGATGGGTGAGTTCACGCGCGGATCGTCAACGGGCAAGGGTCTGGCGATCATTCTGTCTGTCCTGATGCTGATACAGATATGCCCGCTGCCGGCGGGGGCGGCAGACCCCGAGCCGGAGCCGCCGGAGTCGGCGGGGCCCGACCTCGGCGGGGACGGCGGGGGTTCACCGCCATCCGCTTACTTCCTGTCGGACATGCCCGAGCCTTGCCCGGCCCCGGCCTATTGCGGCGAGCCGGAGTGCCCGTGCGGCGAGGAAGGGCCCGAAGCCTGCGTCTGCGACGAAGGCTGCGCGTGCAGGACCACCGTAGTTACGCCATGCCT
>WRCU01000263.1 GCA_009783805.1 Oscillospiraceae bacterium | reverse complement strand
GGCTGGGCCTGGGCGTATTGGCCCGCGTATCCTTGTGGTTGGCCATGGGTCTGGCCTTGGTATTGGCTTTGGTATTGGTCCTGCGGCTGAGCCTGCATATATGCGTGGTCCTGCGGCTGCATCTGCGCTTGGGCCTGCGCCTGAGCTTGCGCCTGTGCCTGCATCTGCGCCTGCATCCGGGCCTCCGTCTGCGTCTGCGACTGCGCCTGCCTCAGCGGCCCCGGCGCCGTCCCTTCCGCCCAGTCCCGCCCGCGCAGCTGCGGCGGGGCCGTCGTCCCCCTGGATCCCGGCTCATAGCGCCCGGACGCGGACATTTGGCTCGCCGCCTGCTGGAGCATGGTCGCGCCCGCCGCCGACGCTCCCGCCGCCTCGGCCCCGCCCGCCGCGCCATGGCCGTCCCCGGCCTGCGTCCCGGCCTGCGTCCCGGTCTGCGTCCCGGTCTGCGTCCCGGCCCCATGGCCCTCGCGCTTGAGCGACGCCAGCCTTTCGCCGTCTATCTCCGGCGACTCCGACTGCGCGCAGTAGACCAATCCCAGCGCCACCGTCTCCTGCGGCCTCGAGAGCCTGACGATCCGCCCGTTGTCCGCCGCGACCTTCGGCAGGTCGACCTTCCCGAACCCGTCCATCCTGCCCGCGATCATCTCATTGATGAAGAACCACTGGCTGTGCCCGCCGGTCAGGATGACCAGGTCGACGCCTTCCCTGCCCACCTCCGGCGTGTCATCCAACAGGTCGTTGACGAGTTTCGGGAACTGGGGCAGGTAGTCGGCGAGCAGGTCCTCGAAGCCCTTCCTGTCCAGGCGCGGGAACTGCCCGTCTATGTTCAGCATGGACAGGATGGCGTCGGCGAAGCCGCAATACCTTATGTCCTTGCCGTCGCGGAGGAGGGGCGATACGTTGGCCTCCTTCCAGGACTTGCAAGCGTTCAGGTAATTCTGCTCAAAGCCGGTGAGGTTCGGGATGCCGCAGTCCGTGAGGTAGCCCTTCACGTAGGCGCACAGGGCGACGTCCACCTGCATGCCGCCGAACAGGATCTCGCTGTCGGCCTTGGGCCAGGTGTTCAAGAACTCCATGCCCTCGCGGGAGCCGGGCGTGTACCTGCATAGGACCAGATCCGTCGTGCCGGCGCCCATGTCGACCATGAGTATGTTGGCGGGTTCGCCCGCCTTTACGTAGCCGCGGTTCAGGAGCCTGCCGCCCTGCTGCACCAAGGTCGCGTGGATGGCGGCCGAAGGCTCGTACATGCCCCTCACGTTCTGGAAGCCGGCATCCGCCGCCATCGCCACCATCCCATGGCAGGCTTCGGCGGGCCACTTCGCGGGATAGCTGACGTAGGTCGTCTCGACGTCGCAGGCGGGGAAGATGCTCCTTTGCTCGTCGTACGCCTCATAGACGTACCCGATGAACGCCCTCGTCAGCCCCAGGGCCGTCTCGCGCGCCTTGGAGTCCGTGCTTATGAGGTCCATCTTGAAATTTTGGTGGCGCACGCCCTTCACGGCCGGCGCCTGCGCGTCATAGCCCATGAGGCTGTTCCCGTCGTCCGTCACGTAGACCAGCGTCGGGAGCGTGTCCTTGTTGTCGAAGCGGACATAGTCGGCCATCTCCGCGGCGTCCATGGGCTTGCCGTCCCTATATGTCTTGACCTTGACGACCGTGGTGCTGGTCCCGAAGTCGATGCCGATCACCCGCTCAATCGACATTTTGGCTACCTCCCAAAGGGCGTATGTTGCGGTAACGTCGAAAACGCCGTTACAATGGTCTATGACGCATGTGGGCCGATAAAGTTCAAGTTTTCCGCTCCATGGGTCATTATATTATACCGCCCTGCCCAAATATATGTGGGAAGCCTTGCCGAAGGCCGACGATCCGGCGGGCGAGGGCGGCGGGCCGGGTAGGGCTGGGGGGCGCATGAAGAGAGCGACGGGGATAAACACGAAGGCGCTGCCCGGGTTCATGGAGCTGCTGCCGCGGGAGCAGGCCGAGTTCGACCGGATGAGGGACGCGGTCGCCGAGACCTTCAGGCGATACGGGTTCACGCCCATAGACACGCCGGCGGTCGAGCGGGGCGAGGTCCTCTTCGCCAAGGCCGGGGGCGACACGGAGAAGCAAATATACACGGTTTCGAACAGGCGGGGCTTCGGCAAGGCCGGGAGGGACGCGGCCGGGATTACGGGCCAGGCCCGCGATGACGGCGGCGACGAGGCCGGAGGGGGCGCGTCCGGCGCGCACGATGGCGGCGACGAGGTCGGGAGGGACGCGGCCGGTGCGCACGATGGCGGCGACGAGGCCGAGCTGGCGCTGCGGTACGACCTGACGGTTCCGTTGGCGCGGTACGTGGCGGAGCACATGAACGACCTCACCTTCCCTTTCCGCCGCTACCACATAGCCAAGGCCTACCGCGGCGAGAGGCCGCAGAAAGGGCGCTTCCGCGAGTTCATGCAATGCGACATAGACGTGGTCGGAAAAGGCTCGCTCTCCATGGCGTACGACGCGGAGATCCCCAGCGTCATATACAGCCTTTTCAAGAAGCTGGACATAGGGAAGTTCACCATACACATCAATAATAGGAAGGTGCTGGCAGGGCTGCTCGAAACCCTGGCGCCCGGCGACGCCGAGGCCGCCGCCGAGACGATGCGGCTCATCGATAAGGTCAGGAAGATGCCGGAGGCCGCCTTCACGGGCTCGCTTAGGCGGCTGGGCCTAGCGGAAGGCGCGGTCGAGGGTATCCTCGCCTTCATAGGGCTGAAGGGGGACGCGCAGGAAGTGCTGGCCGCGATGCGGCCCTACGGCGCCGGGAACGCGACGTTCGAGGCGGGGCTCGCGGAGCTCGGGGCCGTCGTCGGCCATATGGGTGCGATGGGGGTGGAGCCCAGCCACTACGCCGTCGACCCGACCATCGTGCGCGGCCTCGACTACTACACCTCCACGGTGTACGAGACCTTCCTCGACGACCACCAAAGCCTGGGATCCATCTGCTCCGGCGGGCGCTACGACGACCTCGCCTCCAACTACGTGGACGAAAGGCTGCCCGGGGTCGGCATCTCGATGGGCCTATCGCGCCTATTCTTCCAGCTGCGCGAGATCGGGCTCGTAGGCAAGGCCGCCGCCTGCCCGGCCGACGTCGTGGTCGTCCCGATGGAGGACGCAAACATCAATTATTCCCTCCGCCTGGCCAGAACCCTTAGGGAGGAAGGCGGCCTCAATGTGGACGTCCTGTTGGAAGGGATGAGCGTGAAGAGGAAATTC
>WRCU01000262.1 GCA_009783805.1 Oscillospiraceae bacterium | reverse complement strand
GCCGTCGGCCCGGGCGACCCCATCCACGGTCCGATCGGGTCCGAAGGGTGGGGGGGCCGGATGGCGGCCGAGGCGCTGGCGCATACGGCCCAAAGGCGCCATGGCGATGGGGGGCGTGACATATGCGTGAGATGATCAAGGTCGCCCTGCCGAAAGGGCGGCTATACCCTATGGCGGCCGCCGCCTTCGCGAGGGTGAGCCTAGGGTGCCCGGAGCTGCTGAACCCCATGAGGAAGCTCACGTACACCGACGCCGAAGGCGGCATGGAATACCTATTCGTGAAGCCTGGGGACGTGCCGGCCTACGTGGAGTATGGGGCGGCTGACATGGGCGTGACCGGGAAGGACACGCTGCTCGAGGAGGGCAGGGACCTGAGCGAGGCCATGGACATGGGCTTCGGGCGGTGCAGGGTCGTCGTGGCGGGCCTATGCGGGCAGAAAGGCAGGTACGACGGCATATACGGAAAGAGGATAGCGACGAAGTACCCGAACATCGCCAAGAGGTTCTTCGAGTCGGTGAAGGGGGAGTCGGTCGAGGTGATAAGGCTGAGCGGCTCGATTGAGCTGGCCCCGCTGGCGGGCCTGGCGGACGCCGTCATAGACCTGGTCGACACGGGTGAGACGCTGCGCGAGAACGGCATGGAGGTCTATGAGACGGTGGCCGCCGTCAGCGCGAGGCTGGTGGTGAATGGGGTCAGCATGAAGATGAAGGGCCGGAGGGTGAAGGAGATCATCGCGCGCTTGGGGGGCGGACAATGAGGTTCTACGACCTTACGGATGGGGGGACGCTGGGCGCCGACCTGGAGGGCTTGAACGCGTTCATCAAGGATAGGGGGGCCCTATGCTCGGACTCGGGCCACGAAGGGGCGGGCGCGGCCGTTGACGCCATAGTCGCCGACGTGAGGTCGCGCGGGGATGCGGCCCTCCTGGATTACCTTCATAGGTTCGACGGCGTCCCTGCGTCCGAGGCCGCGCTGAGGCTGGGCGCGGACGAGATGGCGGCGGCCGCCGACAGGGTACCGGCCAAGCTGCTCGGCGCCATGCGGGAGGCGGCAGGAAATATAAGGGAGTTCCATAGGGGCGGGGCCGAACGGTCGACCATGAAGGTCGGCAGGGACGGCCTCATGGCCGGGACGTTGGTGCGCCCGGTGCGGACCGCGGGCCTCTACGTGCCGGCCGGCGCGGCGCCGCTCTTCTCCACCGCCCTTATGCTGGGGATACCCGCCATCGAGGCCGGCGTAGGCCGGATCTACCTCATGACGCCGCCCGAGGCCTCCGGCAAGGTCTCCGACGCTATCCTCGCTGCCGCATGCATCATGGGGATCGGCGAAGTCTACGTATCCGGCGGGGCGCAGGCCATCGCGGCAATGGCGTATGGGACCGCGACGGTGCCGGCGGCCGATGTGATCGCGGGACCCGGCGGCTTGTACACGACGCTGGCGAAGAAGAAGGTCTATGGGGTCTGCGGCGTCGACATGCTGGCCGGGCCCAGCGACGTGACGGTCATAGCCGACGCGGGCGCCGACGGCGACTGGGTGGTGGCCGACATGCTCTCGCAGGCCGAGCACGACGCGCTGGCCTCCTCCGTGCTGATCACCGACAGCAGGGAGTTGGCCGGGTACGTCCGGTCACGCATTTTCGCCGAGGCCGAAAGGCTCCCGCGCGGGGAAGTCATCGCCCGGTCGCTGGAGGGAGGCTGCGCCATCGTGCTGGTGAGGGACGTAAGGGAGGCGGTGGCCATATCGGACATGCTGGCCCCCGAGCACCTGGAGCTGTGCGTGGCCGACCCGATGGGGGCCCTGGGGCTCGTGGGGAACGCGGGCACCGTGTTCCTGGGGCATTATTCGCCGGAGCCCATGGGCGACTACGTCGCGGGTCCCAGCCACGTCCTGCCCACCTCCGGGACCGCCAGGTACGCCTCGTCCGTCGGCGTGGGCACCTTCATGAAAAGGACGAACGTGGTATCCTACTCGAAGGAGGCGTTCGGGGCGGCGATGGGCGCCGCCATCGAGATGGCCGAAGGCGAGGGCATGCACGCCCACGCCCATGCGATAAAGGTGCGCGGGCGCGTGATGGGCGGCCCTCGGGGCGGGCGGTGCGGCGATGGGGGATGACGCGGGGGGGAGGCTTGGCATGGTCCGGTTCGCCGATCTGGTCAGGCCGCGGCTGCGCGGCATCGACGTCTACGCCGCCCCGGATGCTCGCCGGGGTCTGCGGCTCGACGCCAACGAAAGCCCGTACGACCTGCCGCCCGGCGTAAGGCGGGCCCTCGCCGACAGGCTGGTGGGTGGGATGGGGCTCAACGAATATCCCGACGACGGCTGCGCGGCCCTGCGCGAGGCCATATGCGAGAGGCACCGCGCGGAGGGGGTCGACCTGACGCCCGGGATGGTCGTGGTGGGCTGCGGGTCCGACCAGCTCATTGCCATGGCGTGCTCCTTGCTGCTGGACCATGGCGACAAGGCCCTATGCCCCAGCCCTTCGTTCGAGATGTACGGCCAGGGCGTCCTGATGGCCGGCGGGGATCCGCGCTGGTGGCATTTGGACGCGAGGGACGGGTACCGATACGACGTCGGGGGCATGGCCGACGCGGTGAGGGCGGAGTCGATCAAGCTCGCCTTCATATGCTCGCCGAACAATCCGACGGGGAACTCGGCCGCTTGCGACGATATCGGTAGGCTCGCGGCCGCATGCCCCGAGACGGTCATAGTGGTGGACGAGGCATACGCGGAGTTCGCGGACGAATCATTCATCGGCCGGGTCAATGGTTATGGGAACGCCGTGGTCCTACGAACGCTATCCAAGGCCTACGGCATGGCCGGGCTTAGGGTAGGCTACAGCGTTAGCGGCGAGGAGGCCGCGGATGCGCTGCGGAAGGCGAAGCCGGTATACAACGTGCCTTCATTCAGCCAGGCGGCGGCGGTGGAGATGCTCCGCGACGTGGGCTCGGTCATGGGGAGGGTTACGGAGGTCAGGAGGGAGCGCGCGGCGCTGGCCGGGAAGGTCGGGGCACTGGCGTTGGGGCGCCTCGGCCTGGGGGCCGTCGTATACCCGTCGCAGGCGAACTTCATATTGGTGCGCCTGCCCGGCGGTGCGGCGGCCAAGACCGCGGCGGCCTTGGCGGATGCGGGCATATACGTCAGGGCCTTCCGCGAGGGCGGCCCCGTGGGCGACTGCCTGCGGATCACGGTAGGAGACCCCGCGGCCAACGACGCGGTCGTCAAGGCTTTGGGACGCATTTGGGACTAGGGGGGCCATGCTTATGTCGGGCAATG
>WRCU01000261.1 GCA_009783805.1 Oscillospiraceae bacterium | reverse complement strand
CGGCGAGGGCAGGCCCGGCGGCTACGGCGACAGGCCGAGGCCATACGGCGGTTCGGGCGGCGAGGGCAGGCCCGGCGGCTACGGCGACAGGCCGAGGCCATACGGCGGTTCGGGCGGGGCAGGCAGGCCCGGCGGCTACGGTGACAGGCCGAGGCCGTACGGCGGTTCGGGCGGGGCCGGCAGGCCCGGCGGCTACGGCGACAGGCCGAGGCCGTTTGACAAGGATAGGCCGGGGTTCCCAGGCAGAAGGATGGAGGTCCCCAAGCCGGAGCTGACCGACGCCCAAAAGGACGAGATGAACACGACCCGCGTCGAGACGCGCCGTGAGGCGCAGACGAGGGAGAACGAGAAGGGCATAAAGAGGGAGCAGAAGAAAGAGGCGCCGCGCCTGGGCGTCAAGACGGCCGTGGGGCAGAAGGACAAGCCCTTCACGCAGAAGATCGTGCTCAATGACCGGAAGAGCGGCCTTTCGGACGTCATGAAGGACGACTTCGTCATAGAGGACATCATCGGTTCCTCCAAGTTCAGGAAAGGGCCCAGGAACAAGAGGGACTCCCGGCGGGGTGAGGCCCTGCGTGTGTATCAGCCGCGGGCCGTCCTCACCGACGTGGTGCTTCCGGAGATCATGACGGTCAAGGAGTTCGCGGAGATAATCAAGAAAAGCTCGGCCGACGTGCTGGGCAGGCTCATGAGGATGGACATGAAGCTGAACGTGAACGCGGACATCGACTTCGCGATCGCGGAGCTGGTGGCCGAGACCTTCAACATCAAGTGCGAGAAGGAGGTCGTGGTCAGCGAGGAGGACATCCTGTTCGACGACGGCGAGGGCGACGAAGGCGACTATGTCCCCAGGCCGCCCGTGGTGGTGGTCATGGGGCACGTCGACCATGGGAAGACGTCGCTGCTGGACGCGATCAAGCAGACGAACGTCACCGAGAGCGAGGCCGGCGGGATAACCCAGCATATAGGCGCCTATACGGTAAGCATAAAAGGTCGGAGCATAACGTTCCTGGACACGCCCGGCCATGAGGCGTTCACGGCGCTCAGGGCCCGCGGCGCGCAGATAACGGACATAGCCATCCTGGTGGTCGGGGCCGACGACGGCGTCATGCCGCAGACCATAGAGGCCATCAACCACGCGAAGGCCGCGGGCGTGACTATAATAGTGGCCGTCAACAAGATCGACCTGCCCGGCGCGAACGTGGAGAAGGTCAAGCAGGACCTGACAGAGTATGGGCTCGTCTCCGAGGAGTGGGGCGGCGAGACGATTTTCGTGCCCGTCTCTGCCAAGATGCGCACCAACATCGACACGCTGCTGGAGATGGTCCTTCTGACGGCGGACATCCTCGAGCTGAGGACGGACCCCGGCATGCAGGCGAAGGGCACGGTCATCGAGGCGAGGCTCGACAGGAACAAGGGCCCGGTGACCACGGTCCTCGTCCAGAGGGGCGTGCTAAAGACGGGCGACACCATCGTGACCGGGCAGACGGTCGGCAACATCAGGGCGATGGTGAGCGACAAGGGATCCAAGATCAAGTCCGCGGGGCCTTCCACCCCGGTGGAGATCACCGGGCTGCCCGAGGTCCCGTCGGCCGGCGAGCTGTTCTACGCGGTGACGAACGAGAAGGTAGCCAGGTCGCTCGCCGAGAAGCGCAAGGTTAAAAGCAGGGTGGATACGCTCTTGGCCGACAAGGAGGTCATCGACAGGGAAGGCATGGACAAGGTCGGCCTTGAGGGGATGTTCGAGAAGATCAAGAAAGGCAAGGTCAAGGAGGTCAGCCTGGTCGTCAAGGCGGACGTCCAAGGGTCGATAGAAGCTCTCAGGCAGTCGTTCGCCGGGCTGTCCACCGATGAGGTGGCCGTCAAGGTGGTGCACGGCGCGGTCGGGTCGGTTACGAGCTCCGACGTGAGCCTGGCCCAGGTGACGGACTCCATCATAATCGGGTTCAACGTGCGCCCGACGCAAAGCGTCATGGAGCAGGCCCAGGGCCTCGGCGTGGAAATTAGGCTGTACCGGATAATCTATGAGGCGATCGACGACATTAAGAACGCGATGAAGGGCAAGCTCGACCCCACCTACCGCGAGGTGGTGCTGGGCAGGGCGGAGGTGCGCCAGATATACAAGGCGTCGGGCGTGGGCACCATATGCGGCAGCTACATAACCGACGGCAAGATCACGAGGAACTGCGAGGTCAGGCTGGTGCGCAACGGGATCGTCGTCCATGAGGGTAAGCTGGCCTCATTGAAGAGGTTCAAGGACGACGTCAGGGAAGTGGCGCAAGGCTTCGAGTGCGGGATACTCATCGAAAGGTACAACGACGTGAAGGAAAGGGACGTCATCGAGGGGTTCATCATCGAGGAGGTCGCCAGGGTATAAGGCCCGGGATCGACCTTGTCGGCGGCGGCCATTCGGCTTGGCGCGGGCGGACGCATGGGTGACAGGACGGTCAGGATATCCTCGGAGATCAAGCGGGAGATCGGCCACATAATAAAGAATGAGTTGAAGGACCCCAGGATCCCCGAGCTCGTGAGCGTGGTCTCCTGCCGCGTGGCGGGTGACCTGAGCGTTTGCGAGGTCGGCGTCAGCGTGTACGGGGATGAGGGGTCATCCGAAGCCGCCATGGAGGGGCTCAGGAACGCGGCGGGTTATGTGAGGAGGCTGCTGGGTGAGAGGGTCAGGATACGCCATGTCCCTGAGGTCGTCTTCAAGAGGGACGACTCCATAAAGCGATCCGCCAGGATCTCCATGATCCTTAGGGAGGCCGGGGCCTTGGGACTAGGGCAGGGCGGCGGCGAAGGGGACGGGCGGGAAGGGCCAAAGGTGGGTGCGTGACCGGCCGCCAAGCCGCCGGAGCGGCGGATGATGGCCGCGTGCGCGCGGACGGGCTCGGCCGCATAGCCGAGGCCATACGCGGGTGCGCGGGCGGCAGGGCCGCGATATTCATGCACGAGGACGCGGATGGGGACGCGGTGGGATCGGCCATGGCGCTCTCGCTCGCGCTCAGGGCGATGGGGGTCGAGCCGTCCGTCATGTACGAGGGCCGGTTCCCGGCCATATTCGACTTCATGGGCATATCCCCCGACGTCACTTCGGCGGGCGGCCCGGCACGCGGGGGCCCCGGACCGTGCGGCGACGCGGACGGGAAGCCTTACGGATTGGGGATAGCGCTCGACGCGGGGGACATCCCCAGGCTCTCGCTAGGATCCGAGTTCGGGAAGTGCCGGGTCACGGCCAACATAGACCACCATAGGACGAACGCCATGTTCGCCGACCTAAACCACGTCGACCCCGCCATGTGCGCCACGGGCGCCATCGTCCT
>WRCU01000260.1 GCA_009783805.1 Oscillospiraceae bacterium | reverse complement strand
GCCTGTATGCCCTTCATGAAGCGGGACTGCATCCGCTCCTCGAGCTTGCTTATCTCCTTGGGGGACTTGTCGCTGCTGATTATTATCCTCTTGCCCGCCTCGTATATGGCGTTGTACGTATGGAAGAACTCCTCCTGTGAGCTGTCCTTGCCTGCTATGAACTGGATGTCGTCTATGAGGAGGTAGTCTATGTTCCTGTACTTCGCCCTGAACTGGTCGTTGTTGTTGCGGTATATGGCCGAGATGAGCTCGTTGGTGAAGGTCTCGCTGGTCACGTACAGCACCTTCAGGTTCGGGCGCTCCCTACGGACGTGGTTCCCTATGGCGTGCATGAGGTGCGTCTTGCCCAGGCCCACCCCGCCGTATAGGAAGAGCGGGTTCTTGTCCCAGTTGGGCGAGTCCGCCACCGCGACGGCCGCGGCGTGGGCCAGGCGGTTGCTGTTGCCCGTCACGAACGTGTCGAAGGTGTACTTCGGGTTGAGCTGGGAGGCCGGGCCGTCCGGCGCCGCGTGGGCGCCCGCCCTGCCCATGGACATGGCCTCGCTTTCCAGGGGGAACTCCAGCTCGTACTCCACGCCCGTCGTGGCCCTGATGGCTGAGCCGATGAGCATGCGGTAGCTCTCCACCTGGTTCTTGTGGAAGTCGTCCTGGGGGATGAGCCTCATGACCTTGCCCGACATGTCGATGCTGTGGGCCCTGAGAGTCTTTATGAACGTGTTGTAGCTGATGGAGGTCACCTGTGACCTAAGGAGTTCCAATGACTTGCGCCATACCTCGTCTTTGTCCGATATCATCCGATGCCTTCCCCTATGGGCCTTGTCGGGCGGGTGGCTGACCAAGCCCCTTTGCGACCCGCCCGCGGGCCGACCGCGTCGGTCGCCGGAAGGCTGCGAAAGGACCCTGGCGTGAGGATGTCAGTATAGCAAAAGGAGGGTGGGCAATCAAACGCGCGGCGCGGCGGTCCGGGCGGGCTTTGTTGACACCGCATGACCCGGGATATATAATGGCGGCCTATATTTGAGGAGCGCAAAGGAGCCGACGACCAAAAGATGGTAAGGACATATCAACCTAAGAAGAGACGCAGGCAGAGGGTCCACGGGTTCATGAAGAGGATGGCCAGCCCCGGCGGGAGGAAGGTCCTGGCACGGCGCAGGCTCAAGTGCAGGAAGGTCCTTTCGGCCTAAGGGCCGTACCTATATATGGCGAACCCGCATAGGGGGCGGCGAACCGGGATACTGACGTTAAAGAGGACCAGCGAGTTCAAGAAAGTGTATGAGGAAGGCAGGTTCTTCTCCTCGCGCCATCTGACCGTATATGCGCTTTTTACCGGCCCCCGTACGAGGTTCGGGTTCTCGGTGAGCGGGAAGGTCGGCACCAGCGTAGTGAGGAACAGGTTCAAGAGGCTGTTGAGGGAGTGCTGCCGCGCGCTTTGCATGGGCATGCGGGGCGGCCATGACGTCGTCTTCATGGTCAGGCGGAGGAGGTTCTCGTACGCCGAGGTGCCCACTTTACGGACGCTCCTGGATGAGGCCTCGTCATTATTCAGGAAAGCCGGTTTGCTCGCATGAATAGGTTGGCCGTCTTATTGGTCGGGGCATACAGAAGGCACGTCTCCCCATATAGGGCGCCATGCTGCCGCTTCACGCCCACCTGCTCGGCATATGCCTTGAGCGCCTTCGAGAAGTACGGGTTCCTAAAGGGCCTGCGTCTGTCCGTATGGAGGGTCCTTAGGTGCAACCCCTTCCACAAGGGAGGCTACGACCCGCTGACCTAGCCGGGGCGGGTGAGACGGGCGCGAGCGCGGCCGAACCTAGGGGGACGATAAATGGGCATTCTAGACTCGATAGCGATGGTCTTTGGGCAGATCCTATACGCCATCTTCAACAGCGTCTCGTTCGGCAACTACGGCATAGCGATCATCGTCTTCACCATCATCGTCAGGGCGCTCCTCATGCCCCTGCGCTACAAGTCCATGAAGTCCAACGCCAGGATGCAGGCCTACCAGCCGCAGATCAAGGAGATACAGCGGCGGTACAAGAACGACAAGGAAAAGCTCCAGTCCGAGCAGATGAAGTTCTACAAGGAAAACAACATCAGCATGACGGGCGGGTGCCTGCCCTCGCTGCTGCAGATACCGCTGACCCTGTCCATGTTCTACACGGTGACGCGGCCGCTGACGTTCCTGCTCGGCTTGGGCCAGCACATGTACAACGACACGCTCTCGCTGCTGGACAGGTTCCAGGAGCTGTTCTTCGAGGGCGGGATGTACAGGGAGATAGGCATCATCACGGGGTACAAGGTCGACCAGGCCGCCGAGGTCCTGAAGTCCGTGCCCCAGCTCATCGGCAGCGACGTGAGCGAGAGGATAGTCGAGCTCCGCAACGGGATGGGCTTTTTGGGACTGAACCTGGGCGATACGCCCGTGGCGCCCTGGAACTTCAGCGAATACATATCCAACCTGGGCGGCAACCTGATACTCACCATCCTGCCCGCCATATCGATCGCGCTCGTCATCGTCTCCATAAGGCTCTCCATGAGGCTCATGGCCGCCCCGGCCGGCGCGGCGGGCGGAGCGGGCGCGTCGAAGGTGATGATGTACATCATGCCGCTGTTCACGCTGTTCATAGCCTTCTCGGCCCCGCTCGGACTCACGCTCTATTGGTCCGCGGGCTATGTGGTCGAGATATTCACCCAGCTCTACGCGAACAAGGTCATATACGTGAAGGAGCGGGAGAAGGCGCAGAAGGAGATGGACGAGGCCTACGCGAAGGGCAGGAAGAAGGGCCCCAAGGCCGCCCTGGATGAGGGCGTGGAGGCCAAGTCGACGGAGGAGCTGGCCGCGATCCTGGACGACGGCCCCGCAGCCGGTTCGGGGGGCGGCGTCAAGGCGCTGGGCGGCAAGGCCCAGGGGCACGGGGGCGAAGGCGGGCCGGAGCCCGGGCAGGGCCAGGGCAGGCCCCGGCAGGGGGGCGGCGGCAAGGGCAAGGACAAGTACGGGCATTTCAAGAAATGAACGGCGTCATATGGTCGCGACGGCTAATGCACTGAAGCCTATATAACATCCGCCCACATCCTGTGCTGGGCGAAAGCGGGGTAGCGATGGCCAAGGGTATCGAGAAGGCGGGCAAGACCGTGGGGGACGCTTTGAAGGCCGCGTTGGATGAGCTGGGGGTCACGAAGGATATGGTCGAGTACGAGGTGCTCGAGGAGGGGGCCAAGGGCCTCTTCGGCCTCAGGAGCAGGGAGGCGCGGGTCAGGGTGCGCCTGAAGGCAGCGGGGGACGGGGCGGGACCCGATGGGGACGACGGCGATGGCGGCCCCGGGTCGTGGGACGGG
>WRCU01000259.1 GCA_009783805.1 Oscillospiraceae bacterium | reverse complement strand
CTCGCATGTGAGGCACTCGAACGGGTGGTTCGACAAAAGGATCTCCACATTGGTGCGCCTCGCCATGACGGCCTGGGGGGTATGGGTCCTTATGACCATCCCCTGCGTCACCTTGGTCGAGCACGAGGCCACGAGGCTCTTGCTCCGCTCCACCTCCACGAGGCAGACCCTGCAGGAGGCCGTCTGGTTCACGGCCTTGAGGTCGTGGAGGTCCAGGTGGCACAGCGTCGGGATACTGGCGTTCGCCAGCCTCGCGGCCTCCAGGATGGTGAGGTCGTCCGAGACCTCTAGGTCGGTGCCGTTTATGCTTACCTTCACCATGCTTCCCATCGGGGCTCTCCTTGTTTTTTGGCGTTATTTTATATAGATTCTATGCATAATTTGCTATGAAAGGGGTACGACTCTTGAAAATCCTCAAGGAATTCAAGGAGTTCGCAATAAAGGGGAACGTCATCGACTTGGCGGTCGGCGTCGTCATAGGCGGCGCGTTCGGCAAGATAGTGACCTCGCTGGTCAACGACGTCGTCATGCCGTGCCTTTCCATCATCACGGGCGGCATGCATGTCTCTGACGCCAGGATCACGCTAAGGGAGCCGACCGAGGGCGGGGCCGACGGCGTGTTCCTAACGTATGGGGCCTTCACGCAGACCGTAATCGACTTCCTCATAATCGCCGTCTCCATCTTCTTCTTCATCAAGGCGATCAACAAGTTCCGTGCCAAGGTAGAGGGGCAGCTACGCAGGAAGCCTACTGAGGCTGACAAGCCCGCGGAGCCCGCCGCCGCCGAGCCCGAGCCTACCAGGCAGGAGCTGCTGCTCGCGGAGATCCGCGACCTGCTCATGTCCCAGGCCGGCCTCGGCGCGGCCTCGTCCGAAGGCTCGGATGAACCCGCCGGGCCCGCCGAGCCGTCCTGACCGACCCGCCGGGCCGAGCCATACCGAGCCGCCGGGCCTATCCTCCCCCCTCACTGCCTTACTATGGCTTTGAACGGGCACTTGGCCATGCAGGCGCCGCACTTTATGCACTTGCCCACGTCTATGACGTACGGCACCTTCTTCTCGCCCGTGATGCAGTTCGCCGGGCACGCCTTCACGCACAGCCCGCAGCTCTTGCACTTGTCCGCCATGACCACGAAATCCGTGAGCTCCTTGCACACGCCCGAAGGGCACCTCTTGTCGATGACGTGCGCCAGGTACTCGTCCCGGAAATAGCGGATCGTGCTGAGCACGGGGTTCGGGGCCGTTTGGCCCAGGGCGCACAGCGAGGAGGCCTTTATGCTCTTGGCCAGGCTCTCTATGTTGTCCAGGTCCTCCACGGTCCCCTTGCCCTCCGTGATGGCCGTGAGTATCTCGAGCATCCGCTTGTTCCCTATGCGGCACGGCGGGCACTTGCCGCACGACTCGTCGCAGGTGAACTCCAGGAAGAACTTGGCTATGTCCACCATGCACGTGTCCTCGTCCATGATGATGAGCCCGCCCGACCCCACCATGGCGCCGAGCTGGGCCAGCGACTCGTAGTCGATCGGGGTGTCCATCTCGCTGGCCGGTATGCAGCCGCCCGAGGGGCCGCCTATCTGGGCCGCCTTGAAGGCCTTGTCGCCGGGGATCCCGCCGCCCGTGTCGTATATGACCTCGCGCAGCGTGGCGCCCATGGGCACCTCGACCAGGCCCACGTTTCGGATCTTGCCCCCTATCGCGAAGACCTTCGTGCCCTTGCTCTTCTCGGTCCCGATCGAGGAGTACCACTCGGGCCCGTTGTTGATGATGATCGGTATGTTCGCCAGCGTCTCCACGTTGTTGAGCACGGTGGGCTTCTGCCACAGGCCCTTGACGGCCGGGTACGGCGGCCTCGTCCTCGGCTCGCCCCGATGCCCCTCGATGGACGTGAGCAGGGCCGTCTCCTCGCCGCACACGAACGCGCCGGCGCCCAGCCTGTATTCCAGGTGGAAGTCGAAGCCCGACCCGAAAACGTCCTTCCCCAATATCCCGTATTCCCTCGCCTGGCGTATGGCTATATCCAGCCTCTTCACGGCTATCGGGTACTCGGCCCTGATGTAGATGTACCCTTCCGTCGCCCCTATGGCGTAGCCGGCGATCGCCATGGCCTCTATCACGGAGTGCGGGTCGCCCTCGAGTATGCTCCTGTCCATGAACGCGCCGGGGTCGCCCTCGTCCGCGTTGCAGCAGACGTACTTCTGGTCGTCCACGGGTTTGGCCGCGAACTCCCACTTAGTCCCCGTGGAGAACCCCGCCCCGCCGCGCCCGCGTATGCCCGAGCGCTTCACCGTGTCGATGACCTCCTCGGGCCGCATCGTCAGGAGCACCTTCTCCAGGGCCTTGTAGCCGTCGAAGGCGATGTACTCGTCTATGTCCTCCGGGTTGATGAGCCCGCAGTTCCTCAGGGCCACCCTCTGTTGCTTCTGGAAGAAGGGCACGTTCTCGAGCGCCTTGGTGACGTTCTCGACCGTCTGCCCGTGTATGAGCAGCCTCTCGACGATCCTGCCCTTGATGAGGTGCTCGTCGACGATGGTTTCGACGTCCTCCGGGGTGAGCCTGACGTACATGGCCGCCTCCGGGTAGACGAGGACGATGGGCCCTTCCGCGCACAGGCCGAAGCAGCCGGTCTTGTACGCCTTGGCCTCGTCCCCCAACCCCCTCTCGGCTATCAGCTCCTCGAACCTGGCCAGGATCCTCACCGAGGCGGCCGAGGTGCAGCCCGTGCCGCAGCATACCATCACATGTGACCTATAGAATTTCATACCAGTCAGCCCCCCCGTCAATTCGCCAGGTCGGCGCAGACGACCCCGCCGACTATGTGCTCGACCACTATGCGCCTCACCTTGGCCGCGTCCAGGTTCCTGTAGACCGTGACGGCGTCGCCCTCCAGCACCTCGGCCATGGGCTCGTTCGCGCAGTCGCCCTTGCAGCCCAGGGCCAACACGCTCACGTTGTACAGGTCCCTCCCGTGGAGCTCCGCGTGGAAGGCGTTCATGATCTCCCTGGCCCCCTTGGCGAGCCCGCACTCGTCCATGCGGACGATCAGCTTCATGGCGTTCGCGCCGGGCAGCCTGACGCTCAGCATCTTCTTCGTGCGATCCCTGATCGCGTCTATTTCGGCAACCGTTTTCATATGGGCTACTACCTCCGGATGCGGTATATATGGCTCGAATGGCTGAGGCGACGCGGCGCGCCCCCTATCTGTCCCTGTAGGAATCGATGATGCCCGGGATCATTTCCTCGGTCAGCCTGCCGTGCACCTCGTCGTTGACGGTCAGCACCGGGGCGAGGCCGCACGCGCCGATGCACCTGCACGCGAGTATGGAGAACCTGCCGTCCGCGGTGCACTCGCCGACG
>WRCU01000258.1 GCA_009783805.1 Oscillospiraceae bacterium | reverse complement strand
TCCTCGAGCATGATGTACTTGGGCACCAGCTCGCCCATGCCTTCCTTCATGGCCTTCCTCACGTCCCCCTCCGAGCTCAGGCCGCCCGTCAGCCTGAGGAGCTGCGGGAGGTACACCCTCTCCGGGACGTTCAGGTCGCCGAGGTCCATGTCCAGGTACCTCCGCGCGTTGACGGTGTTGTTCCCGATGACCTTGAGCACGCGGCCCTCGTGGTCCACCAGGACCTCATTCACGCCGCAGTCCTGTATGCCCTGGGCCGCCTCCCTCCCGATCGCCTCGCCCTTGGCCGCGAGCACCTCGCCCGTCCTGGGGTCGACCACGTCCTCGGCCGCCGCGTAGCCGGCTATGCGCGTGGCCAGCGAGAGCTTCTTGTTGTACTTGAACCTCCCGAACTTGGCCAGGTCGTAGCGCCTCTTGTCGAAGAACATTCCGTTTATGAGGGTCCTCGCGTTCTCCACCGTGGGCGGCTCGCCGGGCCGCAGCCTCTTGTATATCTCCAGGAGGCCCTCGTCCGAGGTCTTCGCATTGTCCTTCTCGATCGTCGAGCGGACCGTCTCGTCGTCGCCCAGGAGCTCGATGATCTCGCCGTCGGTCCCGTACCCCAGCGCCCTCAACAGGACGGTGATCGGCAGCTTCCTGGTCCTGTCTATCCTGACGGACAGGACGTCCCCGGAGTCCGTCTCATACTCCAGCCACGCGCCCCTGTTGGGGATCACCTGCGACGAGTGGAGCTTCTTCCCCACCTTGTCGAAGCTGAAGTCGAAGTAGATGCCCGGCGACCTGACCAGCTGGCTGACTATGACCCTCTCGGCGCCGTTTATGATGAACGTCCCCGTCTCGGTCATGAGCGGGAAGTCGCCCATGAAGATCTCCTGCTCCTTGACCTCCCCGGTCTCCTTGTTGATCAGCCTCACCTTCACCTTGAGGGGCGCGGCGTAGTTCGTGTCCCTCTCCTTGCACTCCTCCACGCCGTACTTCGGGCTCCCATCCAGGGAGTAGTCGACGAACTCCAGGATGAGGTTCCCCGTGTAATCGGTTATCGGGGAGATGTCCTGGAAGACCTCCCTCAGCCCCTCCTCTATGAACTGCCTGTAGGAGTTCTTCTGAACCTCTATGAGGTTCGGCATCTCCAGCACCTCGTTGATCTTGGAGAAGCTCATCCTGGTGCTTTTCCCCATGTGGACGGGACGGACCATCTAATCACCCCTGGCGTATAATGTATTACGGTTTGATTGCCGACCAATGAAAATTATTAACCTGTGTTAAAAAATCGCTTCACATTGAGTGCCGCCATCATCAAGACATCGATGGATTCCGGCTCTACGCATATGATGGTCTTTTTAACAAAAATAAACGCAAATATCATTATCTGATATTTGCGTCAACCTGTCAATGGCAATATATGTATCCCACGAAAGATCGCCCCTGCGGACGGTCACTTCACCTCCATCGTGGCCCCTACCTCCTTGAACTTCTCCACCATGGCGTTGGCGTCGTCTTTCGTGACGCCTTCCTTGACGGTCTTCGGCGCGGCCTCGACCAGGTCCTTCGCTTCCTTCAGGCCCAGGCCGGTGACTTCCCTGACCACCTTGATGACCTTGATCTTGTCGGCGCCGAAGTCCTTCAGTATGACCTCGAACTCCGTCTGCTCCTCCACGACGGGCGCCTCCGCAGCCCCGCCCGCCGCCGCGGGCGCCATCGCCATGGCCATAGGCGCGGCCGCGGTCACCCCAAAGGTCTCCTCCAATGCCTTGACCAGCTCTGAGAGCTCCAAGACCGTCATGCCCTTGACATCCTCAATGAACCTTCCTACCTTCTCACTGGCCATACCTTCGCCCTTCCCCCATATCCCCGTATTTTTACCGCCGTTTCGCGACTGGCGCCGGCAGGCGGCGAACCGATCCCTACGCCCCCCTAGCCTCCGCTATCGCCTTCAGCGCGCAGGCGAGGCCGCGGACGTTCGCGTTCAGCACGTTCACCAGCCCGCCTATGGGCGAACCCAGCGTGCCCACGACCATGGACAGCAGGGTCTCCTTCGGCGGCATCTCCGAAAGCGCCCTGACGTCGCCCAGCCCGATCACCTTGCCTTCCAGCACGCCGCCCTTGACTTCCAGCTTGGCGTACTTCTTCCCGTACTCGGCCATAAGCCTCGCCGGCGCCACCGGGTCGACGGCGCTGTAGGCCACGGCCGTCGGGCCGGTCAGATAGGCGTCCAACCCGTCTATGCCGCTTTCCTTCGCCGCGAGGGAGGCCATCGAGTTCTTGATGACCTTGTACCCGACGTTCGCCTTGCGCAGCGCGGCCCTCATCTCCGTGTCCTGCTCGACCGTCAGCCCGCGGTAGTCCGCGATGACCATGGCCTTCGACTCGGAGAAGAACCCGGCTATCTCCCTTACGACTTCCTTCTTCATCCCTAGGATCTTGCCTGATGGCATACCATCCCTTCCTCCTTTCCCCCGTACTCCGGCTGACTGACCTCATTGCCCCAAAATGCGAACGACCCGGAGCGTTGCCCCCGGGTCGGCGTCGGACGTCGTCGCCACGGCCCGATCCCACTCGGGGACGACGGGCCGTGCGCCACCTCGGCAGGGAGCGCCCCGATCGGCTGGACCGACCTGTTCGCCCGAATTAAGCGTAAAGCCCCTGCTGTCTCCGGTTTGCATAGCGTATTCTTACTGTCGCGCCGATGCCGGGACCCTTACGGACCCCGACGCTACGCCTCTATCAGCCTTTGCGTGTTGAGCCTCAGGCCCGGGCTCATGGTCGCGGTCAGGACCACGTTCTTTATGTACTGGCCCTTCGCAGCGGCAGGCTTGGACTTGATGATGGCCCCCACCAGCGCCTCGAAGTTCTCCCTGAGTTTCCCCTCGTCGAACGAGGCCTTGCCGATCGGGCAGCGTATGTTGTTGAACCTGTCCAGCCTATACTCGACCTTGCCCGCCTTGATATCGCCGATCGCCTTGGTGATGTCGGCGGTGACGGTCCCCGACCTCGGGTTCGGCATGAGTCCCTTGGGACCCAGGATCCTCCCGAGCCGCCCGACCACGCCCATCATGTCGGGGGTGGCCACGACCACGTCGTAGTCGAACCAGTTCTCGGTTTGGATCTTGGTAACCATCTCCTCGGCGCCCACGAAGTCCGCCCCGGCGTTGGTCGCCTCCGTCGCCTTCTCGCCCTTGGCTATGACCAGGACCCTGAGCGTCTTGCCCGTGCCGTGCGGGAGCACGACGGCCCCCCTCACCTGCTGGTCCGCGTGCTTGGAGTCCACGCCCATCTTCATGTGTATCTCGACCGTCTCGTCGAACTTCGCGCCGGCCATGGACTTCACGACGGCGATGCCTTCCGGCACCTCGTAGACCT
>WRCU01000257.1 GCA_009783805.1 Oscillospiraceae bacterium | reverse complement strand
GAGCTGCTCCGTCTTTATGAGCAGCTGGTCGGTCCTCTCCCTTATCAGCTCGTCGATGTTCAGGTGAGTCTTGATCCTGTTATTGAGGACGGGCGCGGAGAAAGGCTTCGTGATGAAGTCTATGACCCCGAGCTGGAAGCCCCTCACCTCGACCGCGGCGTCGGTCATGCTCGTGAGGAAGATGACCGGGATGTCCGCCTGGGCCGCGTTCCCCTTGATCCTGCGCAAGGCCTCGAAGCCGTCCATCTCCGGCATCTCTATGTCCAGGAGTATGAGGTCCGGCTTCACCTTGTCCAGAAGCGCGAACATCTTTATGGCCGAAGGGAGGGTCATGACCCGATAGCCTTCCCTCAAGGCCTCGCTTGCCATCGAAAGGTTGGTATCGTTGTCGTCGACGACGAATATCGTCTTCTTCATGCGTTCACCTATGCCCTTTCCCTAAGGGCCGGGCGTCGGGCCGTCCGTACGGCCCAGCGCGCCTTCAGCCCCTGCCTTTCCTTAGGTGCTCGTTCAGCATGCCGACCAGCTCCCCGAAGTCGAGCGGTTTCCCTATGTGGCCGTCCATGCCGGCCTCCAGGCACCTGACCACATCCTCCTTGAAGACGTTGGCGGTCATCGCTATTATGGGGACCCTTCCGGATCCCGAGGCGCCCTCCATCGCGCGTATCCCCCGCGTCGCCTCATACCCGTCCATCTCGGGCATCTGCACGTCCATCAGCACCATGTCGTAGGACCCTCCGCCCTCGCCGAACATCCTGACGGCCTCCGCGCCGTTGACGGCGCAGTCCACCGTCATGAGCGTGGGCTCGAGGAGCGCCAGCACTATCTCCCTGTTCAACTCGACGTCCTCGGCCAGCAGGATCCGCCTGCCTTCGAAGACGCCGTCCTCCAAGGCGTCCTGGGCCTCGTCAGGGTCGCCCAGCACACCCAGGTACTCGTCCACTATGTCGATGATCGCGCAAGGGAACAGCGGCTTCTGCATGAACCTCCCTACGCCCGCCCCCTTGGCCTCGGCCGAGAACGTGGAGATCTCGGCGGACGAGATCATCACCATCATCGAGCCTTCCTTCGTGAGCGGTCCGCCCCTCAGCCTCCTGGCCGCCTCGATGCCGTCGATCCCGGGCATCATCAGGTCGATGAAGTATAGGTCGTATGGCCCGCGCCCTTTTACGAGCGCCTCCGCCTCGCCGTATCCCAGCGCCGTGTCGCAGGATGCGCCCATGCCCTCGACGATACCTTTGAAGTCGTCGAGTATGTAGTCGTCATCGTCTATGACGAGTATCCTTACGTCCCCCCATGCCGCCCCCCGCCCAGGCACGGCATGGGCGACCTTCGCCCCGCGCCTGGCGGTCAGCTCGACGTTGAACACGGACCCCTTGCCCAGCTCCGACTCCACTGTGATGGCGCCGCCCATCATCTCCGTCAGCCGCCTGGATATGGCCAGTCCCAGCCCGGTACCGCCGAAGTTCCTGGACGTGCTGCTTTCGGCCTGCTGGAAGGACTGGAACAGCTTCGCCTGCTGCTCGGGGCTTATGCCGATGCCGGTGTCCTTGACGGAGACCTTGATCCTGCATTCGCCGCCCTCGCCGCCCATGTAGTATGTGTTCACGTAGATGCGCCCCTTGGCCGGGGTGAACTTGACGGCGTTGCCGAGCAGGTTGGCGATCACCTGCGACAGCCTCTGCTCATCGCCCTCGATGTACCTGGGGATGGCCTTGTCCACGAAGACGGTTAGCTTTTGCTCCCTCTCGACCGCCTTGTAGTTCACGACGTCGACGACCCTCTGGAGCATGCGCTCGAAGTCGAACTCGTCGTAGACCAGCTCCAGCTTGCCCGCCTCGATCTTCGACATGTCCAATATGTCGTTTATGATCCCCAGCAGGTGCTTCGAGGCGTCCTCGATCTTGTTGAAGCAATAGACGATGCGGTCCATTTCGGGGGATGACTTCCCTATCTTGGTCATGCCCACGATCGCGTTCATCGGGGTCCTGATCTCATGGCTCATGTTGGCGAGGAACTCACCCTTGGCCCTGCTCGCCGAGCGCGCCTCCAGCTCGTTCGCCTTCCTCTCCGTCACGTCGCGGGAGATCCCCAGCAGACCTATCATCTCGCCGCCCATGTGGATGGGCACCTTGATCGTCTCGCAGAGGACGCCCACGCCCCCCACCCCCACGACCTCCTCCTCGGCCACTATCATGCCGCCGGACGAAAGCACCGCCCGGTCGGACTCCTCGAACTTGGCGATCAGCCTCTCGGGCAGCCTCAGCCCCTCGGCGTCCCGCTTCCCGACCAGGTCCTCCTCGCTCACCCCGAAGAAGGTCTCCATCTTCTTGTTGCACCTGGTGTAGCGCATCCCCAGGTCCTTGCAGAAGACGAAGTCCGGGATCGAGTCGAAGATGGCGTTCAGCGTGGCCGTCTCGTACTGGAGCTCGAAGGTCCTCTCCCCAACCAGGAACCCGAGCCTGCTGTTCTCCCTGCGCTTCTTATGGAAGGAGTACGCGAGGGCCAATATGGCGACGGCCAGCGTCATTATCGAGCCTATCAGCCACGGCAGCCTGGCCTGGGCTATCTTGGCGTTGTAGTCATAGGCCTTGTTCATCCACTTCTGCGTGATCCCGTCCACGTCCACCAGGCCGAGGGCCTTGTCGACTATGGAGCGGAGCTGAGGCTCCCCGGTGCCTATCCCGAAGGAGGACCCGTACGTGAAGTCGAACACCAGGTTGGCCTTGAAGCTCGTCATCTCGTAGTAGTTCGTCAAGGTCAGGAGCTGGCTCACCCTCGTCATCACCAAGTCTATCTCACCTTTGCCCAACGCGGAGAAAGCGTCGTCGCTGTCGTCGAAGACCACCACGGACTCCTGCATGGGGAAGCTTTCCAGGAACCAGTTCGCATGCGCCGTGTTCCTCTTTATGCCGACCCGAAGGGTATGTATGTCGCTTAGGCCCACCTTGCCCATGTCCCACTTCGACAGCAGCGCGTACCTGTCGAGGAAGAAGGCGCGGTCGGGCCATAGGTACCCGTCCTCCCTCTCGGCCGATCGGATCAGCTCCGTTATCATGGCCACTTCACCCCGGTCCAGCATCCCCAGCAGCTCCGAAAACGAGACCCCCACCTCATTGGCGACCTCAAATGAAAGCCCCGTCAGCTTCCCGAGCTCATCGAGAATCTCGAAGGCGACGCCCTGCCATTTGCCCTCATGCTTGTTATAGAAGCTGACCGGGTAGTTGTCGAACTCGGCCGCGATGCGCACCGTCGCGTTCCCCGCGATGTACGCCAGCTCATCGGCCGTCAGCAGGCCGGCGAATTTATGGGCGGCGTATGCGCCCCTTCCGAGCTCGCGCAGATGGCGCAGATAGTCGCCGGCCCCGCCGTCCAGGGCCT
>WRCU01000256.1 GCA_009783805.1 Oscillospiraceae bacterium | reverse complement strand
TGTCGTCCACCACCAGGACGCGCGCGTAGGGCATGCGTACGTACCTTACCTTGGAATCCTTGCCGCGCCTGTCGTCGGAGTACACGAACCGCCGCAGGTTGCGCACCACGTCCTCCCCGATGTGGACGTCGGACACGAACCCTTGCCTGAGCCTCACGGTGAACGCGCTGCCTTTCCCGTACTCGCTCTCCACCTCTATGGTCCCGCCCATCATCTCCGCGAGGCTCTTCGTAATGGGGAGCCCCAAGCCCGTCCCCTCCGTATTCCGGTTGCTCTCGGCGTCCAGCTGGGAGTAGTCCGCGAACAGCCTGCCCATGTCCTCGGGGCGTATGCCCTTGCCCGTGTCGCTGATCCTCGCGGTGAGCCATACCGCGTCGCCGTCCCTTTCGCAGTGCACGCTCAGCTCCACGTGGCCTTCGTCCGTGTACTTGATGGCGTTCGAGAGGAGGTTGTTCACTATCTGCTTGACCCGCAGCTCGTCGCCGTGGAGGGCCGCGAACATGTCGGTGCCGATGTCGAGCCGGAACTCTATCGGCTTCTCGCCTATGCGCAGGATGTTCTGCGTCACGGCGTCGTTTATGAGGCTCGGGACGTCGTACCTCACCGCGACCAGCTCCATCTTCCCGGCCTCTATCTTCGATATGTCCAGGATGTCGTTCACTATGGAGAGCAGCATGTCGCCCGCGTTGTGGATCTTCTCGAGGTTGGCGCCCGTCTCGGCGTCCATCTCCCCGCCCTCGAGGCACAACCCGGTCAGGCCCAGTATCGCGTTGAGGGGCGTCCGCATCTCATGGCTCATGCCGGCCAAGAATTCGCTCTTGGCGTCGCTGGCCTTCCGCGCGCTCCGGAGGGCCGTCTCCAGCTCCCCGTTCACCCTCACGATCTCGCCCATCATCCGGCCGCGCTCGCGCAGGTCCCTCGTGTACCCCGCGACCACGCGCTCATCGCCGTAATCGACGCTCGTCAGCGTGACCTCGGACGGGACGGGCTCCCCGCCGCTCGTCTGGAACATGAAGTCGGCGACGCACCCGCCTTTCTCGTACGCCTCGTTGAACAGCCTCTCGCCTTCATCCAGGGACCTACGCCCGTTCGGCTGGAGCTCAGGGAATATCTTGAAGTAGTTATCCATGAAGTCCGACTTGCCTGCGAACCCGAACAGCCTGACCGACTCCTCGTTGCATTCGAAGACCTCGTAGCCCCCGGCCTCGGCCCTACGCATCAGCCTGCAGGCGAGCGGCGTCGCGTCCAGCATGAGCGTGGTCCTGCGCCTCGACTCACCCAGGCTCCTCCAGCCATGCTCTATGCTCCGCGCCAGGTCCCCGATCTCGTCGCGGCGCCCCGTGCCGTATATGGCCTGCCCGGCGCCTTCCCTAGCCGCCTCAACGCTGCCTTTCAGGTTCTGAAGGTGGGGGAAGACGGACCGGCGGAGCATGGCGCCCCTCACCATCATGTACGTCACCGTCAAGGCCGCCAGCGCCGCGGTGAGCATGAACGCCGCCTCGCCGAAGGGGCCGCTCGCGTCGCCGCCTCCCGCGCGGCCTATGGGCCCGTCGGCCGCTCGGCCTATGGGCGGGTCGCCGTCGGAGTTGGATTGACCGGTTCCGTTGCCGCTGGGCTGGCCGACTCCGTCGCCGCTGGGCTGGCCGATTCCGTCGCCGCCGGACTGGCCGGTTCCGTCGCCGCTGGGCTGGCCGACTCCGTCGCCGCTGGGCTGGCCGACTCCGTCGCCGCTGGGCTGGCCGACTCCGTCGCCGCCTCCTAGCATAGCGATGGCGATCCCGGCCGCCAATGCGATTGCCAGGATGAGCATGGACAGGTCCGCGACCCTCATCCTGGCCTCAATCCCTTTAATCCCCCGCCGCTTGACGCCCTTTCGCAGATTATTCGGCATATATGGCGTCCATAAGCCTCAGCCACCCGGGTGACCCGGCGGCTGAATCGCCCCCTTCACCTTTTAGTTGATGCTTATCATTATGGACATGGTATAATTTTACGATAATTATACATTTAACCGTGTACTATATTTCGTCATAATTTGCAAATATATGAAGATACCAAATATAGAGAGCGACGCTCAAATGATTCTTAGCGCTCAGGCGACGGTCAACGCTCAGATGACGCTCAGCGCCCGTCATAGTAGACCTTGCCGGCCTCCAAGGTAACGCCCGAATAATACATGAGCTCCGATACCGTCACCAGCTGGTAGCCGCGGGCCAGCAGCTCCGGCACGACCCTCTCCATCGCGTCGGCGGTCGATAGGTACAGGTCATGGCTCAGGACGATGGACCTGTCATAGACGGCGCCCATGATGCGGCCGTAAGTCGTCCCCGCGTCCCTGTACAGCCAATCCATGGGGTCGACCGACCAATAGAGGATCGCATACCCCTGCTCGGCCGAGACCCTTTTCATCGTCTCGCTCACCGCCCCGTACGGCGGTCGGTACAGCCTCGGCCATACGCCCGTCACCGACTCGATCAAGGCCGCCGAATCCTCGATTTGGGCCTTTACGCCGGCGGCGCCGAGCTTTGACATGTCGGCGTGGTCCCATGAGTGACCCACCACCTCACACCCGATCCCGATGGCCCGCTCGAGCACCTCGACCCTCGCGCCCACAAGGTTGCCGACAACGCAGAACGTGGCCCGCGCGTTGTACCTTTCCAGCAGGTCCAGGATCCGCGCCGTGTATATGCTGGGCCCGTCATCGAAGGTCAGCGCCACCATGGGCTTTGACGGGTCTATGTCCCCATTCTGCGGGGGGACGTTCGGTATCGGCGGCGGCTTGGTCGGCTCCGGCTTAGGCGTGGGGCTCGGCGTGGGGGTCGGCGCAGGGCCCGAACCGAGGATGAAAGCCGTCCCCAGCCTTTCGCACCTCAGCGTGACCTTCATCGTGTACAGGCTAGTCGGGAGGAGCCGGCCTTTTTCCAGGATTAAAGTCACCTCGCCCTTGCCTAGCGTCATGCGCTCCTGCCAAATTTCGCTTTGGTCGGGTTGGTCGGGTTGGTAGGCGAAGGCCTCTTGGTCGGAATGGAGCGGGCATACCGACAAGGTAAGCGCGGCTATCAGGATCGGTATTAAGGCTATTTTCTTTATGTAACCCAAAATAAAGGCACCTTGGCGTGTCGAATTTAATAGGCAACCATGCATCGCCATAATTAAGATAGCATGAATGGCCTTTTATTAATCAATGGATTATGAATTACGCTATTATGACGATATAATAACGTTAAAAATATAAATTATGACAGGAATTTATGCGAAAATAAAAGGTGTCATTGCGAGGAATGAAATGACGAAGCAATCTCGCTTTACTAGATTGCTTCGTTGCTGGCGCTCCTCGCAATGACGGGCTGGATTGCTTCGTCGCTGGCGCTCCTCGCAATGACG
>WRCU01000255.1 GCA_009783805.1 Oscillospiraceae bacterium | reverse complement strand
GCCAGCGGGCTCACGACCATCAGGAGGCCGTCCCCTTTCGAGGCGGTCCGTATGAGCATGGAATGGCCGCAGCAATCCAGGGTCAGCTCCGTGTATGAGCCGTCGTAGGTCCTCGGGTAAGGGCGGACCTTCTCCTCGTGGTCGCCGAACCGGCCGATGAGCGAATCGCGGAGCACGCGGGCCTTGTTGTGGAACCTGAAGCCGCAGCCTATCGCGAAGCCGTGGGGCATGAGCACGTGCGTCAGCACGCTGTTGCTGTGGTAGGTGTTATAGCCTTTCAACATCCCCGATCTCAGCGTCTCGGCGTCCATGGATGCCCCCATAAAAGTCGCGTGGCGGGGCCTGCGCCCATCGGGCCGCAAAGCCGGCCGGCGCGGAAATATAACGTCGCCGCATGTATAATACTATCATTATTGGCATAAGGGTTATATATAAAGGTGTCATTGCGAGGAGCGCTAGCGACGCGGCAATCTCGCCTTTATGGATTGCTTCGTCGCCTGCAGGCTCCTCGCAATGACGGGCCGGATCCTTCGCTTGCGGCTCAGGATGACATATTATGGCCGATGGACGTTATATGGGCCGGGAGGGGCGGATGGCATGGTACACGCACGTGGTATGGGATTGGAACGGCACGCTGCTCGATGACGCGGCCTGGAACCTCCGCTGCATCGACGCGATGCTCGCGAGGCGCGGGCTGCCCGTGATAGGCTCGTTGGCTGCGTATCGGGAAGGGTTCGGGTTCCCCGTGAGGGATTATTACGGGGAGCTGGGGTTCGACTTCGGGAGGGAGCCGTTCGAGGCGCTCGCCGCCGAGTACCTCGGGATATATTCCGATGACCGGGGCGGATTGGGGCTGCGTGACGGCTGCGTCCGCGCGTTGGGGGGCCTCCGCTCCAGGGGGGTGCGCCAAGCCGTAATATCGGCCTCGGAGATCGCCCTATTGAGGGCCCAGATAGGATCGTTAGGCTGCGCGGCGTATTTCGACGAAATATTGGGAAAGGATGACTTCCACGCTACCGGCAAGCTGGGGCTATGCATGGATTACATGGCCCGCGTGCGGCCGGGCAGGGCCCTATTGGTCGGCGACACGCTCCATGACCTTGAGGCGGCCGAGGCGATGGGGATAGACTGCGTCTTGATGGCCGGCGGCCATCAATCCAAGGAACGCCTTATAAAGGGCGGCGCCGTCGTTGTCGACGGATTCGACGGGGTGACGGGCCTTTTCGCTTAGGGTGGGACGCCCTGGCCGGACGGCCGCGATGGCCCGCACCGTACGCCGAGCCCACCGCCCGCGGCGCATCCCGACCTCTCGGCCATGCGCGATGGAACCGGGCCGCCTTTTATGCTATCATCCGATGTTGGCCGGCCCACCGCGACAAGGCCGCGTTGGGGCTCGGCATCGGCCGTCGTCGGCGGCGGCCGCCGAGGGTACCGACATCAGCCTTGGCCAAGGGAGCGGCGATGCCAAAGAGAGCAGACATCGGGACGATACTGATCATAGGCTCCGGCCCGATCATAATCGGGCAGGCGTGCGAGTTCGACTACTCGGGCACCCAGGCCTGCAAGGCGCTCAGGGGATTGGGCTACAAGATCGTGCTGGTGAACTCGAACCCGGCGACCATCATGACCGACCCCTCCGTGGCCGACGCGACGTACGTCGAGCCCCTGAACCTGCGCTCGCTGACCGACATCATCGCTAAGGAGAGGCCCGACGCGCTGCTCCCGAACCTCGGCGGGCAGACGGGCCTCAACCTGAGCCTGGAGCTGCATAAGGCGGGAGTGCTCGAGGCGCACGGCGTGGAGGTCATCGGGGTGAACCTCGACGCCATCGAGCGCGGGGAGGACCGGATCGAGTTCAAGAAGTCCATGGCGCGGCTGGGGATAGAGATGGCCAGGAGCTACGAGGCCCTGTCGGTCGAGCGGGCCGAGGAGGTCGCGGAGGAGCTCGGGTACCCCGTGGTGCTGCGCCCGGCGTACACGATGGGCGGTACGGGCGGGGGCCTTGTGTACAACAAGGAGGAGCTGCGGGCGGTCGCCGGCAGGGGGCTGCAGGTCTCCATGATAGGGCAAGTATTGGTCGAGGAGAGCATTAAGGGCTGGGAGGAGCTGGAGGTCGAGGTCGTCCGCGACGCGAAGGACCGGATGATAGCCGTCTGCATGATAGAGAACATCGACCCGGTCGGGGTGCACACGGGGGACTCGTTCTGCGCCGCGCCGATGCTCACCATAGAGCGGGGCCTGCAGGACAGGCTTAGGGACATGGCCTTCGCCATAGTCTCCGACATAGGGGTCATAGGCGGAACGAACGTGCAGTTCGCCCACGACCCCGCGACCGGCCGGGTCGTCGTCATAGAGATCAACCCGAGGACCTCGAGGTCGTCGGCGCTGGCCTCCAAGGCCACCGGGTTCCCGATAGCCTACGTATCCTCCCTGCTGGCCGCGGGGCTGACCCTGGACGAAATACCCTATTGGAAGGAAGGGACGCTGGACAAATACGTCCCGCACGGCGACTACGTCGTGCTCAAGTTCGCCCGCTGGGCCTTCGAGAAGTTCGCGGGCATCGAGGACAGGCTGGGGACGCAGATGAGGGCGGTCGGCGAGGCCATGGGCATCGGGCGCACCTTCAAGGAGGCGTTCCAGAAGGCCGTCCGCTCCCTGGAGATAGGCCGCAGCGGCCTGGGCGACTCCAAGGGCTTCGCCTCGCTGGACGCCGAGGAGCTGCTGCGCCACATATCGGTGCCCAACAGCGAGAGGTACTTCGCCATATACGAGGCCCTGCGCAAGGGCCTTACGGTCGGCGAGATAGCGGCCGTGACGGACATAAAGAGATACTATCTGGAACAGATGCTCGAGCTGGCGGAGCTGGAGAGGGAGCTGCTGGCGTACAAAGGCCTTGAGCTGCCGGTAGGGCTGCTCTCCAGGGCGAAGAAGGACGGGTTCGCCGACAAGTACATCGCCGGGCTCCTGGGCGTGGCCGAGGACTACGTGCGGGCGCAGAGGGAGGTCGCGGGCATCGGCAAGGACTGGGACGTGGTCCCGGTGAGCGGCTTCGACGCCGAGTACTACTACTCGACCTACTGCGGCCTGGGCAGGCTGACCGGGGAGCTGGCCGCGGCGCGCGGGTCGGCCGCCTCGGGACGGGGGGGCGGCCCGATGGTCGGGGCCTTCGGGGGCCGCGCTGCGGGGGAGGGCAAGAAGGGGAAGGTGGTCATACTCGGCGGGGGTCCGAACAGGATCGGGCAGGGCATAGAGTTCGACTACTGCTGCGTGCACACCGCCTTCACCCTGCGCGACCTGGGCTTCGAGACGATCATGGTCAACTGCAACCCGGAGACCGTCTCGACGGACTACGACACGTCGGACAGGCTGTACTTCGAGCCCCTCACCGTGGAGGACG
>WRCU01000254.1 GCA_009783805.1 Oscillospiraceae bacterium | reverse complement strand
GGGGATCGTGCTCGTCGAGCCCTCCGTCGTGGCCATCGACAAGAACACCGACAAGCTGCTGGCCGTCGGTGAGGACGCCAGGAAGATGCTGGGCAGGACCCCGGGCAACATCGTCGCCATCCGCCCGCTCAAGGACGGGGTCATATCCGACTACGACATCACCGAGCGGATGCTCAAGTACTTCATAGGCAAGGTGTGCGGCAACAGCTTCTTTCGGCTCTTCAAGCCGAGGATCATGGTCTGCGTCCCCAGCGAGAGCACCGGGGTCGAGCGGCGGGCCGTCATAGACGCGTGCATCCAGGCGGGGGCGAGGAGGACGTACCTCATCGAGGAGCCCATAGCGGCCGCGATCGGGGCGGGGATCGACATATCCAAGGCGTGCGGCAACATGGTCATCGACATCGGGGGCGGGACGACCGACATAGCCGTCATCTCCCTGGGCGGCATAGTCGTGAGCGAGGCCATCAAGGTGGCCGGCGACATGTTCGACGAGGCCATCATCAGGTATATAAGGAAGAGGCACAACGTGATGATCGGCGAGCGCTCCGCCGAGGACCTGAAGATAAACGTGGGCACGGTCTTCCCGAGGGTGCAGGGGATAGGCATGAACGTCCGGGGCCGTGACCTCGTCAACGGCCTGCCCAAGACGCTGAACGTGACTTCGGAGGAGGTCATGGAGGCGCTGGAGGAGACCGTGATGAACGTCGTGGAGGCCGTCCTGAGGGTGCTGGAGAAGACGCCGCCGGAGCTGGCGGCGGACATCAGCGACCGCGGCATAGTCCTGACCGGGGGCGGCAGCCTCATATACGGGTTGGACAAGCTGATAAACATGAAGACGGGCATAAACGTCTACATCGCCGAGGACGCCATATCATGCGTTGCATACGGGACGGGGAAGGCGCTCGAGGACTTGGAGGCGATCGAGAGGAGCTACGAGCACGAGCCGAAGTACACGGTTAAGTAAGGTGCGATATCGCCCGATATATATGGGTGGGCTTAGGCGGCCGCCTAAAAGGCGGCGAAGGCTGGGGGTGACCGCGGGATGGTGAGGGGCCTGTACACGGCGGGCTGGGCGATGCTCGTCCTGAACAAGAAGATGGACGCGATAGCGAACAACATAGCGAACGCCGACACGGCCGGGTTCAAGCGCGACGTCACCGGGCTGCAGAGCTTCCCGGAGATCATGCACGTCAAGGTGCACGACCAGCAGTACCGTTCGCACCAGCAGAGGATCGGCAACGTGAACCCTTCCTCCGAGATCAGCGTGTACCAGACGGACTACCAGCAGGGGGCGATCTTTCAGACCTGGAACGCCCTGGACATGGCCATCGGCGACTCCGGGGCCGTGGGGCCCGAGGGCGAGCGCGCGGCCGCCTTCTTCGTCATCGGCGTGCCGCAGGGCGACGGCGCGGACGACCTCCGGCCGCTCTACACGAGGGACGGCGGGTTCAAGCTCGGCGCCGACGGTTACGTGGCCACCACCGAGGGCCACCGCCTCCTGGGCGAGAATGGGCCCATAGCGCTCGCGCACGACGAATTCTTGCTGACCCCGGACGGGACGGTCATACAGGACGGGGCGATAGTCGACAGGGTCCTGATAGTCGAGTTCACGAACCCCTCCACCTTGAGGAAGGTCGGCGACAACCTGTTCGACATAACGGAGGGCACGAACGCCGCGGCCTTCACCGGTAGGGTCGACCAAGGGTACATAGAGAGGTCGAACGTCACCGTGGTCAGGGAGATGGTGGACCTGATAACCGTGACCAGGGCGTACGAGGCCAACCAGAAGGTCATACAGGTGGCTGACGAGACGCTCTCGAAGGCGATGGGCGAGATGGGGATCGTCAGGTAGGCGGCGCGGGGCGCCATGCGGTCGGACGACGGCCCGCCAGGGCCTGAAAGGGGATGAAGTCATATGATGAGGGCCCTATGGACGGCGGCTTCGGGGATGTTGGCGCAGCAGTTCAACGTCGACGTCATCTCGAACAACATAGCGAACGTGAACACCCACGGGTACAAGAAGAACAGGGTCGAGTTCAAGGACCTGCTGTACCAGACCATCAACAGGGCGTACATGTTCGAGAACGGGGGCAGGCCCGTCAACCTGCAGGTGGGCCACGGGGTGAGGCCGGCCGCCACTACCAAGGACTTCTCGCAGGGCGCCTACGAGACGACGGACGACAAGCTCGACTTTGCGATCGAGGGCGACGCCTTCTTCGTGGTCCGCAGCCCGCGCGGCGAGGTGTACACCAGGGAGGGGAACCTGAAGCTCAGCATCACGGCCGACGGCCTCAAGCTGACCACCAACGAGGGCTACCCGATCCTGGACGAGAACGGCCAGGACATTATCATCGACTTCGACGTGAGCCAGCTGAACGTCTCCCTGGAGGGGGACCTATCATACAACGAGATGGGCGAGACCATAGACCTGGGCCAGCGCATTGCCTTGGTTCGGTTCGACAACAAGGCGGGCCTGGAGAGCATAGGCGACAACTTCTTCGCGGTCACGTCGGCGTCGGGCGAGCCTATGCCCAACTCGGAGAGCGACCCGGCGGTGATGAGCTTCCTGCGTCAGGGCATGCTGGAGATGTCCAATGTGCGGATCGCCGAGGAGATGGTGAAGTTGATAGTGGCGCAGAGGGCCTATGAAGTGAACTCAAAATGCATACAGGCCTCCGACGACATGATGGGCATAGCGAACAACCTGAGGAGATAGGCGGCGGCGCATGGGCGGCCGATAAGTCCGTGGCCGGCGACTGATGGGGGTGCGTGATGGACGTGGGCGGCGTGGGCAGCTTGATGGACATGTTCAAGGCCGGCGGCGGTCTGCTCGATTCCAAGGGCGTGGCCGACATGACCAAGCTGAACGAGGGCGTCCTCCTGGAGGACCGCATCAAGGACGCGGTGGGCGCGAGGAGCGACCGGGAACTTCGGGACGCCTGCATGGAGTTCGAGAACGTCTTCCTCAACATACTCATGAGGGAGCTGCGAAGGACCGTGCCTAAGAGCGACTTCATCCCGGAAGGGTTCGGCATGGAGGTTTTCAAGTCCATGCTGGATGAGGAGCTCATGAAGGCGGCCGCCAAGTCGGGCGGGATCGGCATAGCCGAGTCCATGTACAGGCAGCTCAGCCCCTCGGCCTCAGGCCTTAGGGATAGGCTGGCCGCGGAGGGCGCAGAGGCCGCGGCGGCCGACGAAGGCGACGGCCTGGGGCCGACCGAGGCGCCCGAGGTGAATCCGTTCGCCGAAGGCGAAGGGTAGGCTGGGGGCCCATGGCCATCCGAATCGGGCGGCCGTTTCGCAGCCCCTAGAAGTATGACCCATTGGCCGCCCAATTCGGCATCTCGGTGAAGTTCATGTAGACCTTGGCCGGGTCGATCCCCAATTTATCCTTTAATATGC
>WRCU01000253.1 GCA_009783805.1 Oscillospiraceae bacterium | reverse complement strand
CCTTGTCCTCGCCCAGCATGATGAAGGCGGTCATGCTCGAGACCCGCAGCGCCTGCTCCATGTTGTGGGTGACGATCACGATCGTGTATTCCTTCGCGAGCCCCATCATCAGCTCCTCTATCCTCATGGTCGACTCCGGGTCGAGGGCGCTGCATGACTCATCCATGAGGATGACCTCCGGCTCGACGGCCAGGGCCCTGGCTATGCAGAGCCTCTGCTGCTGGCCCGGGGAGAGGCTGGGGCCGGGCCTGCCGAGGATGTCCTTCAGCTCATCCCATAGGGCGACTTGCCTTAGGCTGCACTCCGCTATCGCATCCAGTTCGCATCTTTTTTTTACGCCGTGGTGCCTGGGGCCGACTATCACGTTGTCTCTGATGCTCATGGGGAAGACGTTGGGCTTCTGGAACACCATCCCGACCTTGCGGCGCAGGTCCGCGACGTCCACGTGGCGCCCGTAGATGGGCTCGCCGTCCAATCTGACCTCGCCCGTGAGCGAGGCCCCGGGTATGAGGTCGTTCATGCGGTTGAATATGCGCAGGAGGGATGACTTGCCGCATCCGGAGGGCCCTATTATGGCCGTTATGGACCTTTCCATGATCCGCATGCTGACGTCCCTCAGCGCATGGAAGGGCCCATACCGCAGATCGGCGGACACGGCCTCCAGCTTGGCGGGCGTCGCGGACGGGGCATGCTGCTGGCTGACTTCGCATCCTTCCAAGCGGATCGTTCCTTCGCCGTGCCGTATGTCGATCGGATGGCCCGGACGGGCGTGGCCGCGCATGACCGTGCGACCCTCGCCGCCGCGCCGATCGAGGTGACAGGATTCGAACCTGCGGCCACATGGTCCCAAACCACGTACTCTACCGGACTGAGCCACACCTCGAACGGAGCCGCGCGGGGCGCCTCGCCCCACGCGGCCGCGCAGGGACCATTATACCATGCCCAGGGCCGCGCCTACAACCGACCTTAAGCTTTCCGCCCAAGTATGGTACCTTAAAGGTCGGGCATGCCGAGCGTAGGCGGGCCGCCTTCATCGACATGGGCATGGGGGGGCGCATGCACAGAGGCAAGGTATGGGAGCTTAAGGAGTACGTCAAGCCGTCCCTCATGTTCTTCGACTTGGGTGACCGGGCCACGGCGCCGCTCGTCTTCTCCGTCACGCTCCTGGCCGGGATGTTCGGGTTCTTCATGCCGTCGCCCTTCCCGGACGGGTATGGGGAGGCGCTGGATGCCTTTGAGCTTATCAAGGCCGCCCCGAACGTCGCCAGGTGGTTCTACGTGTCCTTCGCGGTGGCGGCCGTGAAGCAGGTCTTCGCGGCCATGTACGCCTATTCGTACATGGGGCGCAAGGCCGGCGGGGCGGTGCCATTGGGCAAGGCGCTTAAGGACTGCCTGCTCACGCGTAGGCTGCCTTTCGTGCTGGCCTTCTATCTGATACTCAACCTGCCGCTGCTCGCGTTCACGGCGATCCTCCTGTCGCCCGACTTCCTGGTGGACGCGGCCGTGGGCGCCGGCGGGGCGGACTTCCTGCTGTTCCTCATGGCGATGGTCGCCGCCATGGCCCTGTTCGTGTACCTGCTGGCCCTATTGTTCTTCGCGCCGATCCTGGTGACCCATGGGAGCCGGGGCATGCGTGACGCATGGAAGGATGGGGCCTACCTAACCGGCGGACTGAAACTGCGGATCCTCTGGATGATGCTGGCGTACTTCCTGATGGAGGCCGTGGCCTCAATGATAGCAACGGCTTTCTTGGGGGCCGCCCCGTTCCCCGTCTACTACGGGGTCGCGGCGTTCGTCTCGACCGTCTTCGCCTTGGCCAGGGTTAGGCTGTCCTGCCTCGTGTACCTGGACCTTACCGACGGTCAGGCCGCGGCGGGGGGCTGAGGGACGCCGCCCGCGGTCGGCGCGGCCAAAAGGCCCCCGCCGCCGCGGCCCCTTGATTGCCAACGCGGGCCATGTTTGCTATCATCTCTACCAATCGGCCGTCCGGATGCGTGCGGGGCCGCCATCCATAAGGGGGATAACCAGGGATCTTGGTCGCGGATAGTCCGGAAGTAGGCATGGGGGCCGAGGGACCGCTTGATACGGGGACCCTGCCGGCTAAGGCGAAAGGAGCGATGGTGCCCGACTGGAGGCATGCCGTCAGGCACGTGACCATGGGGTCCGCTGCCTTGTGCGCCCTGGCGGCTGCCGCGCTGGCCATCGCCTCCGCCGTCTCCTCCGACGTGTCCTTCCTGTTCGCCGCGGCGGCCATGGTCCCCGGCACCGCCGTCGCCGCCCTGAGGATCCGCTTCTTCTCCGGCGCCATCGAAGGCTTGGTGCGCAAGGACCCCAAGCATGGCGGGGTCAAGGACGGGATGCTGTACACGCTGACGCTGTTCCTCACGGTCGCGTCGCTCTTCGCCGCATACCTGCTGGCAACCCCGGCGTTCTTCGGCTTTTTGGCGGGGGTCTTGGCGGTGCCGGCCGCGATGACGCTGTTGGCCCTCATATACGCGTTCATGGCATTGGTGCTTAAGAGACCGGTGTTCTAAAGGGGGATGAAGATGCTGCTGGCGGAAGTTGCCGGTGAGTCGATCCATTCGGCGGAGGCCATGTCATTGGGTGACATAATCCAGATGGAGATGGCGCCGCATCCGCTTTTTTCATTCAACCTGTTCGGGATCAACGTCAACGTCACCGACACCGTGGTCACCATGTGGGTCGCGATGGCTGCCATTATGGTCCTGGCGATCGTGGTCACGAGAAAATTTAAGCAGGTGCCCACCGGGAGGCAGAATGTGGTGGAGATGGCGGTGGAGTTCGTGAACAGCTTCACCAAGTCGAGCACCGGCCATTATTGGCGCGGGTTCGCGCCGTACTTCGGGACCGTCCTTGTGTTCCTCGCCGTCTCGAACGCCATATCCATGTTCAACGTGATCCCCGGCGAGGAGCTATACAAGCTTACGGGCATCGGGTTCTTCGAGCACCTGGCATTGAAGCCCCCGGCCAAGGACATCAACTTCACGGCCGCGATGGCCTTCATGTCCATAGTGCTGTTGATCGCCTCGACGATCAGGATCAGGGGCTTTAGGGGTTGGCTGCACACGTTTAGGGAGCCCATCGCTGTGGCGATGCCGTTCAAGGTGCTCGACTACGTGACGAGGCCCCTCTCGCTTTGCCTTCGGCTCTTCGGCAACATCCTGGCCGCGTTCACCGTGATGGAGCTGCTGTACCAGGCGCTCCCTATCGTGGCCCCCGCATTCGCGGGCATATACTTCGACTTGTTCGACGGCATCCTACAAGCCTACATATTCGTGTTCCTCACCTCGCTCTACATAAGCGAGAACATAGAGGCGCACGGCTGACGCCTGGCGGATGGGAAGAAAGGTTTGGCGCTCGAACACACGATCGTTCGGGAAGGGG
>WRCU01000252.1 GCA_009783805.1 Oscillospiraceae bacterium | reverse complement strand
GGGACCATGTCCGGGTAGCGCAGGACGACCTCCTCCAGCTCACGGCCGTAGACGGCCCACATGGCCATGTTCAGGTGCACGAAGCACGGCAGCCACTGAGGGTGCCCGAACCTCACGGTACGCATGAAGTTTTCCCTATATGTCAGCCTGCCCATACATCCCCCCCCGCGAGCCTTCCGCCGCGCCTTGCCGTTTATGCCGGGTTGGCCTTGCTTTGACATTCGCAGCGCCGCCATGTATCATTATATTGCAATTGGGTACGGTAAGTGACGCGTAAGGTCGGGGTGTGGCTCAGCTTGGCTAGAGCGCTTGCTTGGGGTGCAAGAGGTCGCCTGTTCAAATCAGGTCACTCCGATTCCGGGCCATACGGGCGCATTCGCGCATCAACACCCTGACGGCCCGCGGTGATATTGCGGAATTGTGTAATGGTAGCACGAATGACTCTGACTCATTATGTCTGGGTTCAAATCCTAGTTCCGCAGTATCGGGGAGCACGGCATGGCCTACGCTATGCCGTGTTCGTTTAGTTTGGTGCGGCATATCGGTTCCTAGGCTATGCCGCACCACTCTGCCATTAAACGCCGTAGATGACGGCTCTCCCGCATGGGATTGCCTATTTGGGAGGAACGAGGATGGATACCCTGATCGAGTACCTGCCGCTGCTGCTGCCTTTGATCCTGCTGGAGCTGGCCTTGCTGGTGGCCGCCTTGGTCCACGCGCTCAGGCACGACGACTACAGGATGGGCGGCAGGGCCTTCTGGGTCGTCGTCATAGTGTGCTTGCAAATAATCGGCCCGGTCGCCTACTTCATCTTCGGCAGGGGCGAAGCCGACGGGTCGTAAGGCGCATGAGGCGCCCGGCCATAAGGTGGGCGGCATATGCCGCCGACGAGGCAGGCATGCCGAGGAAGGGGGGCCTCTTAATATGGACGTCCTGAACGTACGGAACCTTAAAAAGTCGTTCGGCGATAGGCGCGTTATAGACGGGATATCGCTGGACGTGCCCGAAAATTCCGTCTACGGCTTCATCGGCGTGAACGGGGCGGGCAAGACCACGACCATGAGGATGATCATGGGGCTCCTCCAAAAGGACGGCGGGGAGATAACGGTGTGCGGCAAGCCCGTGGCCTACGGCGAAACCGGCTTAGGCGGCCTCATCGGCTATCTACCCGACGTGCCGGAGTTCTATGGGTTCATGCGGCCGATGGAGTACATGCGCATGTGCGGCGCCATCTCCCGCATGCCGTCCGGCTTGGTCGGCGAGCGGGCGCGGGAGCTATTGGGCCTGGTCGGCCTGAAGGACCAAAGGAAGAGGATAGGGTCCTTCTCCAGGGGCATGAAGCAAAGGCTGGGGGTCGCGCAGGCCTTGCTTAACGAGCCTAGGCTGCTCATATGCGATGAGCCCACGTCGGCCTTGGACCCGATAGGCCGCAAGGACGTGCTCGGGATCCTGGGCGACATAAGGGACCGCACCACGGTGCTGCTTTCGACGCACATCCTGTCGGACGTCGAGAAGGTCTGCGACCGCGTGGCGGTCCTCCACGGAGGGAAGATCGCAATGGACGGCACGCTCGGCGAGCTGAGGTCCAGGCATAGGGCCGACAAGATACGCATCGAGTTCATGAGCGCCGCCGACAAAGCTTCGTTCCTCAGGCCGCTCGACGAGGCCGGCTCCCTAGAGCCCGCCTCCCAAGGAAGCGGGGTTCCTTGGGTCGCCGCAGAGGATCGGGGGACCGAGCTCACCTTAGAGGTTAAGGACGTGGAGGGGGCGATGCGGGCCATGCTACGCATCCTTACGGACCGCCGCATAATGCCTTTGCGCCTTGAGGTCATGGAGCCCGGGATGGAAGGCCTTTTTCTGGAAGCCATCGCATAGCCGGCGCCGAAAGGGGGACTGCGCATCTCATGGACGGACAAGCAAGGAGGGGCCCCATGACCCCATTCGCCGCATTTTGCGGCAAGGAACTCATGGAAGTCCGGAGGACATACAGGCTTTACATACTCATGGCCGTCTTCGCATTGCTGGGGCTGATGAGTCCGATCGTCGCCAAGGTCATCCCCGACCTCATAGGCGGCATGGGGATCGAGGGCGTGGTCATTACGTTCCCAGAGTCGACCGCGATGGACTCCTGGACCCAATTCTTCGGCAACGTCAGCCAGATAGGGATCCTGGCGCTCGTCATCGTGTATGGCGGGATCATGTCGGGCGAGCTGTCGAAAGGCACCTTGGTTAACGTGCTGTCCAAGGGGATAGGGCGCGGTGAGGTGGTCATGTCCAAGTTCGCGGTGGCCTCGGCCGTATGGACTGCATGCTACCTGCTGTCGTTCGCGGCAGCTTATGCGTACACGGAGTTCCTATGGGACTCGAACGAGACGGCGGACGCGGCCCTGGCCTTCGCCTGCCCATGGGCGTACGGGCTGTTCATGCTGTCCATCCTCATCCTTGGGGGCATCGCGTTCAAAACCACCTACGGCAGCCTGCTGACGGTCCTGGGCGCCACGGTCCTCATGGGCTTGGCCTCATTGATCCCCGGATCCAAGTGGGTAAACCCCCTAACCGTTTCGGGCGAATCATACGCGCTGCTCAACGGCGCGAGGCCCCCCATGGAGTTCGCCCTGCCGCTTGCCGTCTGCGTTTCGCTTACCGCCGCCTGCTTGGCGGCTTCCGTCTTGGCCTTCAGGCGGAAGGGCGCCTGAAAGGGCCTGCCCGTACCTTGTTCGGAAAGGAACGCATTTAGGCCGTCCGATCGCCGGTCACTTGACCAGGTCCTTCCTGAGCACGCCTATATACGGCAGATGCCTATACTTTTGCGCATAGTCGAGGCCATAGCCCACCACGAACTCATCGGGGATCCGGAAGCCCGTATAGTCGGCCTCTATCTCGACCAGGCGCCGCCCCGGCTTGTCCATGAGCGCGCACACCTTGACGCTCGCCGGTCCCCTGGCCTTCAAAGTTCCCAAGAGGAATGCGATCGTCCTCCCGGTGTCCAATATGTCCTCGACTATCAATACATGCTTGTCCCGCACGTCCGCGTCGAGGTCCTGCGTCACGCTGATCGCATCCATGGCGTCGGTGAACGGCCCGTAGCTCGAGACCTTCATGAAGTCCACCTCGACATTCTCCAGCGTTATCCTGCGCATCAGGTCGGCTATGAAGACGAAGCTCCCTTTCAATATGCCGACCACGGTCAGCCTTTTGCCCTCGTAGTCCGCGTTTATCCGCCCGGCCATCTCGGAAACCCTCTTGGCCAGGCTCCCCTCATCGATGAGGATCCTTTCGCAGCAATCCATATAATATATATTGGTGCGTCGCATCCTTCCTACACCGCGCCGCACCGCGTCCTTTCATGTCATCGGTGACCGCCGTGCTTCCGCATCCGCGTCGCATCCTTCCTACACCGCGCCGCACCGCGTCC
>WRCU01000251.1 GCA_009783805.1 Oscillospiraceae bacterium | reverse complement strand
GTTGTGCACATAGAGGCTTGGCTTAGGTGGCCCATACTGCCGGGCGTCTACGTGGGCGAGATGGGCATACACGGGATGATGGCGGCCCTTCCGAAGAAGTTCCTCAGGGACAGGGTCATGATGCTGGAGCAGATAATAATGTGACGGCGCCCGTCCCCAGCGTCGCGGGCCGGGCGCCCACCCGGGCGCGCCGCCCCCATGGGTGGGCCCGAACCTTCATTGGTCCTGCCTGATCAGTTCGGACGCGGGCATCCCCGTCGGGTAGTCTATCTGCCTGCGCGAATATTCGCCGTCGTCACCCCTGTACCGCGCCTTGCCGGTATGCCCCCAAGAGGCCTCCCGCGCGTCTGCGCGCCATGGGCGCCTTTCCCAATAGTACCCCCTGAACGGGTCCCACGTGTCGTCCATATGCCGTAGGATCGCATCGTGCAGCCCGTCCCGTATCGCGGCGTGCGCCTCGGACCCTATCAGGTTCACCATCTCGCCGGGGTCGGACTCGATGTCGTACAACTCGTCGGTGGACAGGAGGTTCACGGAGAGCTTGTACCTCCCGTCGAAGGCGGCCCGCAGCGGCTGGAACCCCCCGAAGCCGTCGTTGGGCACCTCAAAGCGACCGAACTCGATGAAGACGTGGCCGTTCACCCTGCGCCCGGACCCGCTTAGCTCCGGCACCAGGCTCGGCCCTTCCATCGCCTCCGGCACCGCGAGCCCCATCGCCTCGAAAATCGTGGGCGCGATGTTGATGTGGGATACGGGGTTAGGGCAGACGGCGCCGCCGCGGACGCCGGCCCCCGCGACTATGAGCGGCACCCTGGCGACCTCGTCGTACACGGCCGGGCCCTTCCCCGAAAGCCGATGCGAGGACAGGAAGTCGCCGTGGTCGGAGGTGTATATGATGAGCGCGTCGGGCGCCAGCTCCCGGGCGGCGTCCAGAACCCTCCCCACCTCGCCGTCGACGAACGAGTTGCAGCCGAAGAAGAATTCCCTGTCCATGGCCGTCTTCGCCTTGTCGGCCGCCTCGGCCTGCCTCGCCCATACCCTCTGGTAGTCAGGCTTCCCGAGCAGGTCGTCGTCCAGGTTCCCACTCCGCGGGAAGGCATACCCTTTATACATCGAGGCGTAAGGCTGCGGGCACAGGAACGGGCCGTGCGGCTCATCGAACGACAGCGCCAGGAAGAACCGTCCCCTCTCATTGCGCAGGAAGTCGATCGCCCTATCCGCGCACCGCCTACCATACGTGAACCCCGGCTCGAAGTCCCATCGCAGCATGGACTCGGGCTTCCTGCTGCGCCTACGGTCCTCCTCGGGCAGCTCCTCCAGATAGTTCCTCATGTCGTACCAATATCCCGCGTCCCAACCGTCGGCGCACTTCCCGTCGCCGAAGTAGTCGCTGCCGTCCAGGTGCCACTTGCCTATGTACGCGGCCTTGACCCCCGCGTCCGTCAGCCTGCGCCCTATGCTGCGCGTGGTGTCCGAGATGCCCATGTTGTTCGCCCAGCCGGCGCAGGAATGCGGGTACATGCCGGTGAACAGGGCTGCCCTGGCAGGCTGGCATACAGGCTGCGTCGTGTACGCCCTCTCGAACCTCACGCCCCCCGAAGCGAGGCGGTCTATGTTGGGCGTCCTCAGCCCCGTATCGCGATAGCAGCCGCACATGTCCCATCGCTGGGTGTCGGTCATTATGAGGATCACCTTGTCGGTCGTATCCAAGCCCATGCCTCCCTTAGCCTGCCGGAATCACCGGCCTACGGCTCCACCAAGCCTACGATCCCCACGTCCGGGTCCGTGTCCCTGCCATAGTCGACGCCTTCCACGCCGAAGCCGAAGAGCTTGAAGAACCCATCCCTGAAAGCCTTCGCGTCAACGACCGCGCCGTCGCCCATTCGTGCCAGGGCTTCCCACCTCCTGCCGACCTCACGCTGGACGTCCGGGCGCATCTCCCTGTCGTCGAGCCTGATCCTGCACCCGCCCGCCGCTTCGGCCTTGGGCAGCTCCTCCGCGAAAAGGCGCCTCATCTGGCCGGCGCAGTCCTCCTCCAGGCCCATGGACCCCATGACGTCCATCAGGACGGTCATGTAGAGGGGCACCACGGGTATCGCACTCGAGCTTTGCGTGACCACCGCCTTGTTCACGGAGACGTAGGGTTTGAGGCCCAAGGCCGCGTAGGTTGAGCGCATCCCCAGCGCGGTAGCCTCCAGGTCGTCCTTGGCCTTCCCTATGGTCCCATCCTTGTATATCGCGTGCGTGACCTCCGGGCCCACGTACGTGTAGGCCAAGGTGACGCAGCCCGACGCCAGGGCCCCGGCCTTCTCCAGGGCGGATATCCATATGGCCCAATCCTCGCCGCCCATGACCTTCAGCGTGCCGCGGAGCTCCCCTTCGGTCGCGGGCTCCACCGTCACCTCGGAGAGCGCCCCCGTATGGAAGTCCAGCGTCATGCCCGTGAAAGGCTTGCCCAAAGGCTTTATGACCGATCCGTACACCTCCCCGGTCTTCGGGTCCGCCCTCCTGGGCGATGCGATGCTGTACACCACGCAGTCCACCTGACCCAGCTCAGCCTTGACCGCCTCGATCGCCCTCCCCTTCATTTCATCGGAAAAAGCGTCCCCATTCAAGCTCCTGGCCACCAGGCCGGCCCGGTTGGCCTCCCTGGCGAAGCAGGCCGTGTTGTACCATCCCGCGGAAGCCGTCCTGTCCTGCGCCGCCGGGCGCTCGAACGAAACGCCGACGGTGCCGGCCCCCGACCCGAAGGCCAACGCGACCCTAGAGGCCAGGCCATAGCCCGACCCCGCCCCTATGACCAAGGCCCTCTTCGGGCCCTCGAAAGCCCCGGCATCCTTCATCCGGCGGATCTGCGAGCCCACGTTCGCGAAACATCCGTCGGGGTGGGCCGTGGTGCATATATAACCCCTGAATCGCGGCTCTATTAACATTCGTCCCCCTCTAGGTTTATTATGCTATTATAGCAGAATTATTTATGGTAGTATTTACAGTATCTTACTGTATGTTTATAATTGCTAATAAATAGTGTATATATATTATCAAAATTTGTGCAATCTTTGGCAAAAAATACCATTGCCAATTAATTCGCCTTCTGATATTATTTGGTTTATTTAACAATGGATAGGAGCGGATCGAATGAAATCGACGGGCATAGTAAGGAAGGTCGATGAGCTCGGGAGGATCGTACTCCCCATAGAGCTGCGCAGGACCCTCGACATCGAGATCAAGGACGCGCTGGAGATCTACGTGGAAGGGCCGCACATCATACTGAAGAAGTATGAGCCCGCGTGCATATTCTGCGGGGACGCCAAGAACATCATCGTGTACAAGGGCAAGAACATCTGCCCGGCTTGCATGGCAGAGCTGAAGAAGTAGCCATTGTCAGGGCTCCCCAGTCCCAAGCCCCTGGAGGTGCTGG
>WRCU01000250.1 GCA_009783805.1 Oscillospiraceae bacterium | reverse complement strand
TACCCCGACTTCGGCTCATCATTTGAGACGTACACGGACGGGGATTTCCTGGAGATGGAGACGCTCAGCCCCATGGTCACGCTGGGGCCCGGCGACTCGGTCTCCCACTCGGAGCGTTGGGGGCTGTTCGGCGGGGTACCCGACGTGGTCGACGAGGGTGGGGTCGACAGGCACGTAATGCCGCTCGTCAGGACGTTCCTAGGGATTTAGGGGAACGGGTGCGGACGCATCCGTCCCATTCCATGAAGCGACGGCACCGGACTTCACCTTTGGCCGCGGCGTCCATGCTGCTTGGCGGGGGGAGTTCGGGAAGGTGCTCAGCAAGCTAGGCTTCTGCGACATAGGCACGTTGGTCCGATACCTGGTGGTGGGATCCACCTCCTTCGCCCTGGAGCTTGCGCTGTTCTACGCCATGTCAGCCGTGCTAGACACGGAGGGCGCCCTTGGGGTGGCCGTCTCCAACACGGTCGCCTACTCGGCCGTCTTCGCCTACAACTTCATGCTCACCAGGCGGTGGACCTTCAGGTCGGAGGGGAGGATAGGCCGGCAGGCTACCATGCACCTCACGCTGTTCGCCGTGAACCTGATCGTTTCCAACGTCGCGGTATACTCAGCCAGCCTACGCCTGGGCATGGACCTGTACGTAGCCAAGGCCGCGACCATGTGCCTGATGGTATTGTGGAACCTCCTCATCTACGTTAAGGTTATATACGCCGACAAGGGGGGCCGCCCGAAAGGCCGGGCGACCTGAGGCGACGGGGGTGGGTTCCATTGGCGGATAGGCCGGTCTTCTCCATAGTGGTGCCCGCCTACAACGAGGAGCTGGTTGTGGGTGAGGCGTACGGCAGGCTCAAGGGGACCATGGACGCCATGGGCGAGCCGTACGAAATAGTCTTCGTCAACGACGGCAGCAGGGACCTCACCTGCCCCATCATAGAGTCGATCTGCGCGGGGGACCCCAACGTCAGGCTGATAGACCTGTCGCGGAACTTCGGCCACCAGATAGCGATAACGGCCGGGATGGACAAGGCCAGGGGCGACGCGGTCGTCGTCATCGACTGCGACCTCCAGGACCCGCCTGGCGTGATACCCTTAATGGCGGGGAAATGGCGCGAGGGATACGACGTCGTCTATGGGAAGCGGATCAAGAGGAAGGGCGAAGGCTTCCTCAAGAGGCTGACGTCAAAAGCCTTCTACAGGCTCATGCGCCGCATGACCGAGGTGGACATCCCCGTGGACGTCGGGGACTTCAGGCTGATAGACCGGAAGGTCTGCGAGGCGATGGGGACGGTCAGGGAGCGGAGCAGGTACATCAGGGGCCTCATAAGCTGGGTGGGCTTCCGCCAGACGTTCGTCGAGTTCGAGAGGGACGCCCGGTTCGCGGGCGAAACCAAGTACCCGTTCCGCAAGATGGTCAAGCTCGCGCTGAACGGGATCACGTCCTTCTCATACAAGCCGCTCAAGATCGCAACGTACTTCGGCACGCTGCTCTCGTTCGCGGGCTTCGCCTACCTGCTGGTCGTCCTGTACCAGAGGCTCTTCACGGACTCGGTCATACAGGGCTGGGCGTCCATCCTCATAGTGAACCTCCTATTCAACGGCATCACGCTGATCCTGCTGGGTATAATAGGCGAGTACATAGGGCGGATCCACGATGAAGTCAAGGGCAGACCCCTATACGTGATAATGAAAGAGACCAACATGGGCGACGGATAGGCCGCCTAGGGCGCGGCCCGGACATGGGTGGGCCGGGGTGACGCCTAGGGCGCGGCCCGGCCTGGGGAATGGTGATCGGGGGGATCGTATGTTCGGCGGGTTCGGAGAGATGGAGCGTTACATACGCGAGAACGGGATCAAGGTGGTGGACTTCAAGGTCACCGACCTGGCGGGCAGGTGGAGGCACCTGACCGTTAACGCGTCGAAGGTGACCGAGGCGACCCTGTCCAAGGGGATAGGGTTCGACGGGTCCAGCTACGGGTTCCTCAAGGTCGAGAGGTCTGACATGGTCTTCAGGCCCGACATCGGGACCGCCTTCGTCGATCCGGCCTCGGAGGCGCCCGCGCTCGCGATGGTCTGCGACGTGTATGGCCTGGGTGAGGGCGGCCAGTTCCGGTACGGGGACGACCCCAGGCACGTGGCCGAGAAGGCGGAGGCCTACCTGGGCGGCCTGGGCATAGCGGACCGCTGCCTGTTCGGCCCGGAGTTCGAGTTCTACGTGCTGGACAGCGTCAACGCGCACGTGGGCAAGGAGCGCATGGGGTCGGCATTGGACTCCGGCCAGGCCGAATGGAGGTTCGACGAGGCCTCGGATGGCGGCCGCGCCGGGAACAGGGGCTACAAGATACCCGCGAACAAGGGGTACCACGCCGACCTGCCGCGCGACTCCAGCCATGACCTGCGCAACGCCATGATCCTGTCGCTCGAGGACGCGGGGGTCCCCGTCAAGTACCACCACCATGAGAACGGCGGCCCCGGGCAGGTCGAGATCGAGGTGGACCTCGCCACCCTGCGCGAGGTCTGCGACAGGACGCAGAAGCTGAAGTACATCGTCAGGAACGCCGCCCATAAGGCGGGCAGGACGGTCACGTTCATGCCGAAGCCATTCCACGGCGAGGCGGGCAGCGGCATGCACGTGCACCTGCAGATGATGAGGGGGGGCGAGCCGGCCTTCTATGACGCCGCCGGCTACGCGGGGCTCAGCGAGACGGCGCTGTACGCCATCGGCGGAATCCTTACGCACGCGGCGGCGCTCATGGCGTTCACGAACCCGTCCACGAACTCCTACAAGAGGCTGGTGCCGGGCTACGAGGCGCCGGTGACCGTCAGCTTTTCCATGGCGAACAGGAGCTCCGTGATACGCGTGCCGGGGTACGCGACGGATCCCGGCGACAAGCGGTTCGAGTTCAGGCCGCCCGACGCGACGGCCAACCCGTACCTGTGCATGTCGGCCATCCTCATGGCGGCCATAGACGGGATAAAGGGGAAGGTGGACCCCACGAAGGCCGGGTTCGGGCCCTTCGACAAGAACATGTACCTGCTTTCCGACGAGGAAAGGAAGGCGGTGAGGTCGCTGCCCAAGTCGATCGACGAGGCGGCGGAGGCATTGGAGGCCGACCGCGGGTTCCTGCTCAAGGGCGGCGTGTTCACGGATTCGCTCATTGAGGGTCAGATCAGGAGGATACGCCAGGACGGCGAGGAGATAGGGAGGCTGCCGCACCCCGCGGAATTCATAAAATACTACGACTTGTGAGGTGCCCGCCATATGGCGCGGACGGAAGGGGCCGGCATAAAGGCGGCCTGGATGGGCGGGGCCGGGTTCCTCATCGAATACCGGGGCGTCAGGGTCGGGCTGGACCTGTACCTCAGCGACGCGTGCAGGAGGGCCGACGGGTCCTTCAAGAGGATGACGCCGGCGCCGCGC
>WRCU01000249.1 GCA_009783805.1 Oscillospiraceae bacterium | reverse complement strand
GCGGCTCCTTCGCTTGCCCCGCCTCATCGCCCGGGCCCGGTTCCGTCACCGGATCGGCCGCGTACGCGATAAGCGAGGGGCTTAGGGGGGCCATGAAGGCCAAGGCCATTATCAGAAGAAAACAAACGGGCTTCCTCAACTTGGGTTCTACCTTTCGTCCGCCTTTACGCTGCGCCGCGCCGCGTTCCCTTTGGTCGTCGGTAATATTACAGTATATGACTCATTCGGGCGCCTATCAAGAATATCGGCTCATCCGGCCCAATCCTTAAACGATCGCCTCATAGGGGAACAGCCTGTTGCATGCCTCGAACAGCAGGGAGGACAAGTCGCGGATCCCGCCCCTGAAACCGATCCGGAGCCCGTATGAGCTTTCGGGGTTCAAGCCGCTGATGGTTATCTCGTTGAGGATGATGGGGGAGCCGGCGTCCCCCTTGCTCGGCCAGTAGGTCGGCGTGCCGTCGATGCCGGCGTATAGGCCCAGCCTTATGTCGTAGGCCGAGGTTTGAGTCAGATCCGTGAGGGTGATCTCGGACATGAGCGTATCGGCGTCCGCGGACCATAGGAACAGCTCGTCGAAGGTTATCCTGAGCGACCGTCCCCTAGGGTCCCTGACGGCTGAGGCGACGGACGGCCTCGCCATGTCATGGATGGTTATGGTCTTTTTGGAATCCCAATCCGTCTCGACGTAGGAATGGTAATGGTCGCGTATGGATTTTGGCTTGGCGTAAAGCTTGACGGCCCCCATGGCCCCGCCGACGTCGGCGTAGCCGTCCGGAGTCATGGCCCCGCCCACCGTAAGGACCACCAGGCGGTCATCCGTCTCCGAAACGGTCGCCGAAACCACCGAAAGGTTCCCCGACGGGAGCCCGGAGGGGCCGACCGCGGCCAAGAGCCAGTTCGACGCGACCTCGGCGGTCTCCTTGGTGAGCGGCCTGTCGGTTCGGACGCATATGGTCCTATTGTCCGTCAGGTACGCCTCTATCGATAGTTCGGTCAGCGCCCTCAGTGCCAACTCCTGATTGTCGGCCCCGGCGATGGGCGCGCCTTGCGCGTCCGCGGCGGCCAATAGGGCCAGGGACCCTTTGTCGGCGGTCAGGGTGGCCCCGCCCACGGTTTCCGGCACCTTGAGGAGCGCCCACTCACCAGAGGCGTCCAGGGTGACGCCTGCGCCGTCCAGGTCGGAAAGCCGGACGTATCCGTGCGGAAGGTTGAAGTACCCGTCAGCGGGCGTCCCGTCAGCCGGATCCCCGAAGGAGGCGGGGAGGCCCTCGGCGCAGACGGCGTACCCATGGGCGTCGCCGGCGAGGCCCGCGTCGGGCACAGTCCCGAACACCACCCTTATCCGGAGGAACCCGCCCTCCTGGCCGACGATGTATGCGGAGTCGCTGACCTTCGGGGAGGCCCCATATCCCGTGAACTGGATCAGCGTCGCGTCGGACCTGTTCTGCAGCACCGTCTCGTCCCTCACGCTGCCTATCGAGACCGAGTACCTCTCGGCGCTGCCGTCGCCGTCGAAAGCCCCCCCAAAGTCGACGAGGAACGTGCCCCCGACCTCGGCGGTCACCTTGGGGGCGTATGGCAGGGCGTCGCCCGACGCGCTGAGGAGGGAGTACGTCGCCGGATTGGCCGCGCTGTAAGGGTAGCCGGGGTCCGAGGGGTCCGCGGCGCCTTCGACGGGCTTGCCGAACGAGACGCGCAGGACGTTCCCCCTCAGCACCGATACGGTGGGGTGGGGCCTTACCCTGTCCATCATCGCGGTGAACCCGAAGGGCTGCCAATCCGAATAGAACACGTTGCCGTAGAAGTCCTCCAGCTCGGAGACCCCCAAGGTCAGGCCGGCGATGGACGAAGCTTCCAAAGGCGCGTTGAGCCTGGGTGAGACCCAGGTCGCGTCCTTGGCCGACAAGGCGTACTCATGGCCTTCCAGCATGACCCTCCCCGACTTCACCGCCTTGCTTAACGTGACCTTGACGTGGTGCCTGTCCAGGACCTCCGCGGCCACCACGAAGGGCGCCGAGTCGTCCCGTGCCAGCGTCGCGTAGGCCATGCAGTCGGCCGTCAGGCCCGCGTGGTCCCTCGCGTCCCTCACCTCAATCATGTGGGTGCCGGGATCGAGGGCGCCGATCAGGTCCAGGGTGAACCCGCGGCCGTCGCCGAAACCCCCGAGCGTCCCGACCGCGTGGGATCCGTCGATCAATATCTCCTCCCATACCTTCCCCGTGGGGAGGTCGCCCCACATGTCCAAGGGCTCATTGAACGTGAGGCGCAGAGTCGAGGGGTTTAAAAACGTCGCATCGATCAGGCAGGGCTCCACCTCGTCGCCCGCCGTGAGGCTGACCGAGGAGCTGACGGCGAGGCCGTAGGGGACGTCGCCCGCCCCGTCCCCGGAGTATAGGGCGACGTCGTCCAGGATCAGCCGGTAGGCGCCGCCGCCTTCGAGCGACTCGTGGAACTCCACGTGGACGGTGGACATGTCGGGCTCCACGTGCAGGGCCTTTATGCGCCCGCCGGGCTCGATGCGCACGCTGGCGTTCGCCCGCAGCGACCCGGGGTCTATCGGCGCGTTCAGGATTATGGTTACCTGCCGCAGGCTGTAGCCGGACAGGACGCCCAGGATCCCGAACTCCTCCGGGATGAGGCGCAGCTCAGCCTTGACCTTCTTCCCGTCCCCTAAAGATCCCAACACCTCGGCGATCGGGCCGCCGCCCTCCCAGGCCCCCTTGCCGGGCATATGCCAATCGGCCGCGACGCTCCTGATGAAGCCCCTGTCGTCGTACGCCCTGAACCTTACCTCCTTAAGCCTCAAGGCGAAGCCTTCGTAAGGCTCGCCCGGCCCGACCGGGAGCATGGCCGTGGAGTCCAGGACGTGGCGTATGCGCCCGCAGTAGCCGGCCGCTTCCAAGGCCTTCCTGGCCACGGGGTTCCCGTCCGCGAGCCTTAGGGCCAGGGTGTCGCCTATGTGCGCGTAGTCGCGCATGCGCGCGCCCAGCGCGTCGCATATGATCTCGCCCATCATGCCGAAGGTGAGCGCGGTTTGGCGGCCGTACCTGGCCGTCAGGCCGATGGCGCGGAGGAAAGGCTCATAGCCGCCGTAGGCGAACGAACCTAGGCCCGTCCCGGGGGAGCTGCCCGCATCCATGGCATAGCCCAGCGACAGGAGCATGACGGAGTAGGCCATTTGGGCCGTCACGGGCGCGTTCGGCATGAAGAGGCCGCCGGGGGTGCCCAATATCCCCAGCTCCGCATGGTCGTATATGTAGTCCAGCATCGGCGTCAGTCCCGGCGCGGCCTCGCCCGCGTCAACGAAGGAACGGCCCCGCGGGGGATCCTGGGCCGTGGGGGCGCTCCCCAATGGGGTGGCCCCATCGGATTGGGACGCCCAGCCCCCGTCGTCAGGGCGGCCCGGGGACGAGCCGTAGGATGAGGCGCGCTCCGAGTGGCCTATGAGGAATAGGTAGGCCG
>WRCU01000248.1 GCA_009783805.1 Oscillospiraceae bacterium | reverse complement strand
TAGTCGAGGGCCAGCTCCGAGAACCCGATGATGCTGTTCATGGGCGTCCTGATCTCATGGCTCATGTTCGTTATGAAGGCCGACTTCGCCTTGTTGGCCGACTCCGCGGCGTCCCGGGCCGTACGCAGCTCAGCCTCCGCCTCCCGCATGCCCTCTATCATCTCGTTGCGGTTGATCGCGCTTGCCATCATGAGGCTTACGGACCTCAGTATGCCCACCTCCGCCGCGGGGAACGTCCTCTCCTCCCTGCAGTCGTCCACGCCGAAGAAGCCCCAGAACTCACCGTTCAAAAATATGGGGATGAGCACGACGGCCTTGACGCCGTACTTGCCCAAGGTCACCCTCTCCGTCTCCGACAGGCCGCTAATCGGCCCGTTTATGTCCTCATTCCTCAAGAACCGCTCCCTCCATCCGGGGAGCCCGTCATATGGGAAGGAGAAGCCCGGCTCGATGGGCGGCCTCATCCTGCCCAGCTCCGACAGCCAGATGTGCCTCAAGGTGAACCGGCGCTCCCCGCCCACATCCTCGTTCTGCCATATGTGGACGCGGTCGCAGCCCGCGTGCAGCCCGACGTGCTCCATGCCGCGCAGCAAGGCGCCCCTGAACGCCCCCTCGCTGAGGGTCAGCAGTATCACCGCCGCCTCGTTCAGGGCGCCCATGAACTCACTCTGCTTCCTTATCTCCCCGGTCCTCGCCTCGACGGCCATCTGGAGCCTGGCCTTCTCCCTGCGGCCCCTCACGATCATGGCCATGGCGGAGGCGAATGCCACGGCGAAGGCCGCGTAGCCCACCATCCAAGGCAGGCGCGCCCTGGCCAGGCGCGCGCCGTAGTCGTAGGTTTTGCCCATCCATTGCTCGCCTATCGTCCGCAGGTCGATCAGCCCCAAGGCCTTGTCGACCATCCCGCATAGGGTCCCTTCACCCTCGTTAAACCCGAATGTGGAGTCGAAGGCGGCGTCGAACACGTGGTTCGCCTTGTACCCGGGCATCTCGCGGTAGTTGGTGAGGATCATGAACCTGTACCTGCTGGACGCCACCGCGTCTATCTCGCCCTTGTCCAAGGCGGCGAACGCCTCGTCCGAGCCGGCGTAGTAGGTCGTCCCCGCGTGGTCGGGGAACCAGGACTCGAAGGCCTCCGTATAGGCCGTCCCCATCGGCAGCCCGACGCGGGCGCTCAGTATGCCGCCCGAGCCTATGTTGGGCAGGCCCTCCAGGGAGAGCAGCGCGTAGCTGTCGGTGAGCACCGCGTTCTCCGGCCACAGGAACCTGCCCTCGCGTTCCTTCGTCCGGACGAACTCGGTGAGCATGGAAACCTCGCCCGACTCCAGCATCGCCACCATGTCGGGCCAAGGGACCCTCCCCTCGTTCACCCGCTCGAACGTCAGGCCCGTAAGCTCCGTGACGCGCCCCATGACGTCGAGCGCGATGCCCTGCCACTCGCCTTCCCGCTCGTTGTAGAAGCATATCGGGTAGTTGTCGTACTCCGCCGCGTACCTGACCGGCTCGCCTGATCGGAGGCGGTCCCCCTCGGCCTCGCTGAGGCCCCGGATATATGCGTCCTTCCTGTATAGGTCCGTCCCTTCCTCGTACAGCCCGGCGAGGTAGGCCCCGGCCCCGCCGCGGAGCGCCTTGTCGATCACGGCGATGACCGGCGAGAGAGCCGGGTCCGCGGCCGCGATGGAGCCGCCCACGTACAGCGGCGGGTTCAGAGGCGAGACGCGCACCGGGCCGTACGCGTCGAAGGCGGCCATGTCGCGCTCCTCGCCGAGGAACGCCTCGACGTCACCGGACGCCAAGGCCGCGTGGGCCGACGCCGCGTCCCCGAACCCCACGAACTCGGGTCCCGGGGCCGGCGCCTCCCGCATGGCCATGGCATGCGCCGGCGAGCCTTCATATACGGCCACGCGCCTGAGCCCGACCCAATCGGCGGGCCCGTCGCCCGGACCGTCCCCCAGCCGCAGCAGCATGGCCCTATGGCTGATGAACGGCTCCGTCATGGCCTGTTCGACCATGGACGGCTCGGCCCCCAGCCTCCATCCGTCCCGCGGGTACGCCCCCGCGAGGTCGACGGCCCCACCCATCAGGCCTTCGGACAGCTCCGCCCACTCCATGACCTTCGGGACGAAAGGGACGCCGAACATGCCAGAGAGCCAGTCGCATAATAAGGCCGCGTAGCCGCCCACCGTGCCGTCATCGGCGACGAAGGCCTCGCAGCCCCTGACGAACCCGAACGTGAGCGAGCCCCTGGACTCGAGCAGCCCGCCTATGGCCGATGCCTCGGCCGGCGTGATCGAGGGGACCTCGAGGTAGCCGATGGGCCTATAGCCTTCGGGGTCGGGCCCGCCCCGGCTCAGGCAGCCGGCCGCCGCGGCGGCGAACAACGCCAGCGCGAGGGCCAGGAAGGCCGCCCTCAAGGCCGGACCCGCCTTGAAGGAAGGCCCGGCCCCGCGCGTCGGCCCAGCCTTCATAAGCGGACCCCCCTTCGTGACGGGCCCCATGAGTCCGGTCGGTGCGAACTGCTTGGCCATGGTCGGACGGGCGCGCTCTGGCATCGGGTCAACCGCCTTTCAGCATCCTGCCCACGATCACGTCGCTCCTCGACGCGAACTCCCTCATCTCGTCGGGGGTCAGCGGCCTGTGCGACATGAGCGCGACGTCGTACACGTAGCGGCATATCTCCATGGCCTCGTCCTTGCGCGACTCGTCGTCCAGGATGGACGCGATCCCCATCACGACCTCGCTGCCCGTGTTCACCGAGAAGGTCTCGTCCTTGGGGAACGCGGGCATGGACCCGCCGCCGAACCGGGCGCCCATCTCCTGCATGCGGCGCGAGTGCTCCGAGAGCAGTATGTAGCCCGGCCTGGGGTCGCCCTTTATAGGCTGGGCCGCCACCTTGACCGACCGGCTCTTGAGCGCCTCCTCGAACGCGGCCACGACGCGCGCGCCGTCGCCGCCCGGGTCGTCCGCGCCCTTCAGGCTGTCGGCTATGTCCGAGTCGATCCTGGCGAACCTCACGTCGCCGCCCTTGTATTCCAGGTAGCTGATGAAGTGCCCGTCGATCAGGGTGTCGAGTATCACCGCCTCCATGCCGTTCCTCTCGAACATGTCCATGTAGGCCGACTGCTGCTTGGCGTCGGAGACGTAGTACACCTTGCCTTTATGCCTATCGTCGTTGAGCTCGGCGTATTCCTTGGCCGTGACGTGACCGCCCTTCGTCGACTTGAACACAACGGCTTCCTTGATCCTGTCGTAGAACTTGTCGTCCTTAAGGCAGCCGTACTTCACGAACGGGCTTATGTCGTCCCAATAGCCGCAGTAGCGTTCCCTCTCGCCCTCGAACATGGATGTGAGCCTGTCGGAGACCTTCTTGGCTATGTGGTCGGAGAGCTTCTTTACGGACCCGTCGTTCTGGAGGAAGCTCCTCGAGACGTTGAGCGGCAGGTCGGGGCAGTCTATGACGCCCTT
>WRCU01000247.1 GCA_009783805.1 Oscillospiraceae bacterium | reverse complement strand
GTAGGCCACGAACATCCAGACGGCGGCGAGGAGCGTGGCCAACCCTTGGGGTCCCCCGCCCGACAGCACCATGGGCGCCGAGACGGCGGCGACGGCGATGACGGGGACGTTCACGGCGGCCCAGCCGGCGGCTATGGTCGCACAGAAGGCCCTCTTGCCCCTGCCCGACCTGAACTTCACCGCGTACCTGTGCGCCGACTGGATGAGCCAGCCGAGCAGGACCACGTTCGAGACGTTGACGGTGGTGTTTATTATGCCATAGCGCCCGTACACCTCGGGGTCGAACAGCCGCATCAGGACCATGATGGCCAGCGAGCCTATCACGCCCTCGACGACCTTCGCGGGCAGGTAGAGGAAGACGTCCTTGCCCGGACCCCTCCCCGGCGCCTTCGCGGGCGCCGCCGCACCATGAATATCGCCCTTCCGCGGCTTCCCCATCACCTGCAGATGATAGCAAAGCCGGCCCGCCATGCCAAACGGGCGCATAGGCGGCCGTCGTCGGCGCTATTGCCTGGGTGATTATGTGTTGTATAATTATTTAAACTTAATTCATTCATTATTCGGATTGAATGGTGGGCATATGAAGGCACTCATATTAGCCGGCGGCTATGGGACGAGGTTAATGCCCCTTACGGCGAATAAGCCCAAGCCCATGATCCCCATATTGAACAAGCCGGTCATCCTCCACATAATCGAGCACCTGAAGGCCAACTCCATAAAGAGCATCGCCGTCGCCGTCTCCCACCTGTCGGAGAAGATCACCGGCTACCTGTCCGACGGGTCGGGGCTGGGCGTCTCGATCACGTACTTCTATGACAAGGAGCCCCTCGGGACGGCGGGCTGCGTGAAGAACGCCGCGCCCTTCCTCGACGGGCGGTTCATCGTGGTGAGCGGCGACTCGTTCACGGACATAGACCTGAGGGAGGCGGCCGCGTTCCACGACGGGCACGGGGCCTTGGGCACGCTCATCCTGAAGCGGATGGGGAACGCGAAGGGCTGCGGCGTCGTGGAGACCGACGGCGACATGGCCATAACCCGGTTCGAGGAGAAGCCGCGCCATGCGCACACCGGCGAGTACACCGTGAACACGGGCATATACATCTTCGAGCCGGCGATCCTGGAACGGATACCGCCCAACGTGAGGTTCGACTTCGCCAAGGACCTCTTCACACCCAGGCACGCGGTGGACGGCTACAAAGGGTACGTCGCCGAAGGGTACTGGTCCGACGTGGGCAGCCTCAGGTCGTACCTGGACGTGCACGTTGACATACTGAGAAAAGGCTATCTGGGGGCTGGGGATCGGCGGCGCGCCGTCACCAGGGGGCGCGGCTGCGTGATCCATGACGAGAGCGTGGTCGAGGGCCCGTGCGTGCTGGGCGACGACGTGACAATCGGGCCCGGCTGCGCCATAGGCCCGTACGCGGTCGTCGGGGAAGGGACCAGCATCGGGCGTGGGTGCCATATAAGCAGGTCGATCCTGTGGGACGGCTGCGTGGTGGGGGAAGGGTCCTGCCTGAAGGACACGGTCATTTCCAGCGGGAGGCGGATCGGGGCGCATAGCAAGGTGAGGAAGGCCATCATCTGAGGCGGGCCGCGCGAAGCCCCGCATAAGGCAGGCGGTCGGCGGGGCGCCGGCCTCGGGAGGGGGGTAGGCGGACTTAATGGCGTCCCGTTCCGGGAAGGCGGCCGACCCGGGGGCGAACCGCATGGGGGATGGCCCGCGCGGCCCTGGCCGGCCCGAATCTGACCCTTATTACGTGATGTACGAAGACCGCCATATCATGTTGGTCGTTAAGCGGGCGGGCTTCCTGTCCGAGTCCGCCGAGGACGCGGCGCTCCGCAAGGCGGCCGTCGGCGGGTCCATGGCTGGGGGGCTCATGCCGGGGGGCGCGGCGCCCATCGCACCGGCCGCCCCAGCGGGCGGGTCCGGTGGGCCCACGGTCCAGTCACACGCTATGAAGGTCGGCCTGGCCCGGGCGCCGCTCGCGGCCCCGGGCAAGGAAGACGCCGAAGGCCTAGGCGGCGACGCCTTCGCCTACCCCGTCATCACCCATAGGCTGGACCGGAACACGGGGGGGTTGATGGCCTTGGCCAAGACGGCTGGGGCCCTGGAGTGCCTGATCGACTATGGTCGGGCGGGCATGCTGACCAAAGGCTACAAGTGCGTGGTGCTGGGGTGTCCGAACCCTCCGTCCGGGACGTTGGTAGGATGGCTGTTCAAGGACGCGAGGAAGTCGGAGGTCTACGTGTACAGGGAGAGGAGGGCGCACGCCTCGCGCATCGAGACCGCGTACGAGACGGAAGGGTACGCCGTCGGGGCGGACCTGAGCGTCCTCAGGGTCACGATAACCTCCGGGAGGACCCATCAGATCCGCGCGCACCTGGCGGCGGCCGGGCACCCGATATTGGGCGACGGCAGGTACGGCGAATACGCCCGCAACAAGGCATTGAAGGCGGACGGGCAGATGCTCAGCTCGACGTCCCTGACGTTCGGGGCGGGGTTGGGGGGGGCCCTGGGCTACCTGTCCGGCAAGGCCTTCGTTTCGGACGTCGACTACATGGGCCTGATAATGGGGAAGGCATGAGGCCCCGCATCGGGCCGGCCTAGGCCGCGGCGCGCCTAGGCGGTTGACACCGGCGGCCGGCTCATGTTATATACTTACCTACGTTTTACGGCGCAAGAGCCCAGGCCGCGGCATCGCGCGGGCACTACGGCGGGCCGCCGTCAATGGCATGAGTATCGGTTAGGTTCACATCGCTCCGAAAGGGTACCAAGATCCGCCCATGATGCGGACACCCCCGCGGCGGGACCGGAAAGGGAGGAAGGATGTACGCCATCATCGAGACGGGCGGGAAGCAGTACAAGGTGACGGAAGGCGAGACGCTTTACCTGGAGAGGCTGGAGGCCGAGCCTGGGGCGGAGGTGACCTTTGACAAGGTCCTCATGCTGGTCGGCGCGGACGGCGGGATGAAGGTCGGGACGCCTTACGTGGAAGGCGCGAAGGTGACCGCGAGGATGGACGGGCAGGTGAAGGGGCACAAGGTCATCGTGTTCAAGTACAAGGCGAAGAAAGGCTATAGGCGCAGGCAGGGGCATAGGCAAAAGTATTCCAAGGTGACGGTCGAGACGCTGGCGTGATCGACGTGACGGTCCTGACCTCCGGGGGGAGCCCGATAGGCGTCGAAATACGCGGGCACGCCGGCTACGCCCCGAAGGGCGGCGACATAGTCTGCGCGGCCGTGTCGGCGCTGGGGTACACCCTGGTCAACGCCTTGATAAGGATAGTGGGGAGCGCGGACTACGAGGAAGGGCGCGGGGGCGCCCTGACCTGCCGTATGCCCGGCGGGCTGGACGAGGCCATGGAAGGGAAGGCGCGGACGGTCGTCGAGACGGTGGTGGCGGGGCTCGAGTCGGTGAGGGACAACGGGGAATATTCGCGGTACGTGGCCATAAGGCATGAGGAACGGCGGCGGTAAG
>WRCU01000246.1 GCA_009783805.1 Oscillospiraceae bacterium | reverse complement strand
GGTGGCGTACCGTGATCCTTCCGGACGCGTTCCTGCCCCCGCTCTTCTTGATGGCGGAGAGCAGCGGCTTATGGGGCTCGACGTCCGTCAGCACGCCTTTGTACTCGGTCACTGTCATCCACCGCCTGGCCGGCGAGGTCGGCTTGTATTTTTTCAGGGCCACTGATATCCACTCCGTTTCGGTACGATATTTAAGGCGGCCGGCCGCGCCGGCCTTTTTAGGTCCCTGCTACGCCCGGCGGGCCGCGCCCGCCCCACCCTTACTGCACCATCCCGAACTCCTCGATCGCGCCCTTGCGCTTCCTGGGCGAGGTGATCTCCTTGCCGCCCTTGCCTAGGTAGGTCTCCGGCTTGGGGTCGGTGTCGATCTTCACTATCGCCTTCTTCCAATTGGGCCTTCTGCCCGTCTGCAGCCTCACCCTCTTGAGCTTCCCCTCGCAGTTCATGGTGTTGACCTTCAGGACCCTCACGTTGAAGAGCGTCTCGACGGCCTGCCGTATCTCCGTCTTCGTGGACCCGACGCTCACTATGAACGTGTACTTGCCGAGGGCTATGTCATTGTTGCTCTTCTCCGTTATGTACGGCCTTACGATCACGTCTTCCGGCGACCTGGTCATGCGTATACCTCCTCCACCTTCGCCAAGGCGTCCTTGGTCATGATGATCTTCCCGTACTTGAGTATGTCATGGACGTTGATCGTGTTGGTGTAGGCCGTCTTTATCCCCGGAATGTTCCTGGCGGACAGCGTTATCGCCTCGTCCTTGCCGCCTATCACTATGAGCGCGCTGGGGCCGACGTTCAGGTCCCTCAGCAGCGCCACCATGGACTTGGTCCTTACGGCGTCCAGCCTCAACTCGTCGAGCACCACTATCGCGTCCTCGGCGCACCTGGCGGTCAGCGCCGACTTGAGGGCCAGGCGCCTCACCTTCTTGGGTATGGTGAACCTGTACGACCTGGGCTTGGGCCCGTGCACTATCCCGCCCTTGATCCACTGCGCGGAGCGCGTGCTGCCATGGCGGGCCCTTCCGGTGCCCTTCTGCCTGTACGGCTTCCGGCCGCCGCCGCTGACCTCGCTCTTCGTCTTGGTGCTGTGGGTCCCCTGGCGCCCGTTGGCCAGCATGCTGAGCACGGCGTACTTGACCGCCACCTCGTTCACGCCCACCCCGAATATGCCGTCGGAAAGCTCCACGCTGCCGGTGACCTCGCCTTTCTGGTTACGGACGTCCACCTTTGGCATACGGATCAACCCCTCCCCTTAGCGGACTTGACGCTGGATCGTATCTCCAGGATCGCGCCCTTGGCCCCGGGCACCGCGCCCTTCACCATTATCACGTCTCTGTTGGCGTCCACCTTCACGATCCCCAGGTTCTGGACCGTGACCCTGTCGACGCCCATGTGCCCGGGCATCTTGCGCCCCTTGAAGACCTTGCCCGGGGTCGTGTTCATGGCGAGCGCGCCGACGCCCCTATGGTACTTCGAGCCGTGGGTCATGCGGCCGATGGACATGCCGTGCCTCTTGATGGCCCCGGCGAAGCCCTTGCCCTTGGATATGCCGCTGACGTCCACCTTGTCCCCGACCCCGAAGGCGTCGGAGGCCCTGACCTCATGCCCGACCTCGTACGTTTGGCCCGCCTCGGTGCGGAACTCCCGCAAGAACCTCTTCGGCGTCACCTTCGCCTTGAGGAACACCCCATTTTCGGGCTTGCACACCTTCTTCGGCCTCACGTCCTCAAAGCCCAGCTTCGCCGCCGCATAACCGTCGACGGCCTCGGTCTTCATCTGCACGACAGTGCACGGCCCCGCCTTAATCACGGTCACCGGCGTCACCGTCCCGTCGTCCGAGAAGACCTGCGCCATACCCATCTTCCTGCCCAAGATAAAACCCTTCATACTCATCCCCCTGTCATCGGTACGCCCCGGGCCATCGCCCACGCGTACTTAACGGCATCCGGCCCGCGGATGCGGCCGCGCATCCCTCCCCGGCGCCCAGGCGCCCCTTCGCCATATGGCCCAAGGGCCCCGCCGCGGGTTTTGCCCCTACAGCTTGATCTCTATGTCGACGCCGGCCGGGAGCTCCAGCCTCATGAGCTGCTCAACCGTCCTGGTCGAGGGGAAGAGGATGTCGATCAGCCTCTTGTGGGTCCTAGTCTCAAACTGCTCGCGCGAGTCCTTATACTTATGAGGGGCCCTAAGGATCGTCACCACTTCCTTCTCCGTGGGCAGCGGGATCGGCCCCGACACCTTGGAGCCCGTCCTCTTCGCGGTGTCCACGATCTTCTCAGCGGTCTGGTCGAGGACCTGATGGTCATACGCCTTCAGCCGAATCCTCATCCTTTGTTGGTTAGCCATCTCGCTCCCCCCGTTTATATGCCTTTCGATTCAAAGTCCGCCCTCTGGGTGTGCCTCAGGTGCGTGCGACCTGCGCTTACACCGAGCCGTGCGTATCATTTTTTTCCCGAATAAAGCCCAAGCGGATGGCTGATCGCCATACTTGGGCAACCGGGACACTTGAGATGGTAGGATATACTAAGGTTGATAGCCGGTCAAGAGCCTATGTAAAATTCATGTTACATAAATGTTACCGTTTCACATCAAATGCCCCATACCGTGCCATGGCAGCGCTAACCGACTATGCCGCTGCGCTCGACGTTCTCCACGAAGAACCTCTGCCCGATGACGAAGAAGACTATCATCGGTATTATGACCATCACGACGCCCGCGAACAGGGTGCCTATATATATGGTGGGGTCCGGCACCGTCCCCGCGTGGGGGTTCCCGTACTTCCCCATGAGGATGGTCCTGACGGTCAGGAGCTTCTGCGGCAGCGTGTACGTCGAGGGGTCGGACAGCCACATGTCGGGCTCGAAGAAGTCGTTCCAATGCCATACGAACGAGAACATCATGACGGTCACGATCGCCGGCTTCGCGTTGGGCACCATGACCCTCAGGTATGTGGATACCGGCCCGCATCCGTCTATGTATGCGGAGTCCTCGAGCTCGTTCGGCAACCCCCGGTAGAACTGCCGGAAGATGTATATGAACAGGCTGCCCTTGAGGCCCAACCCGAATATGGCCGGCAGGATCATCGGCCACGGCGAGTCCAGCAGCGATATGCCGTCCGGGAAGAATAGGCGCAGGCCGCCGAACAGGTCGAAGTTCTTGAAGAACATGAACTGCGGGATGATGATCGTCTGCAGCGGGATTATCATCGTCAGCAGGATCATGCGAAGATGAACTTCTTTTCCCTGAAGTTGTACCTGGCCAGCCCATACCCCACTATGGAGCACGAGAAGAGCTGCAGCAGCGTTATGAGCCCGGAATAGACGAAGCTGTTCCTGAAGGCGGGGAGGTAGTCGATGATCTCGAGCGCCTCCAGATAATTCTCACCGGTCGGGTTCTTCGGTATCCATATGGTGGTGGGGTCCAGCAGGTCCTTCTTGCCCATCACGCTGGTGGAGATGACGTGCATCAGGGGCGTTATGAGCACGTATATGAGCCCG
>WRCU01000245.1 GCA_009783805.1 Oscillospiraceae bacterium | reverse complement strand
TCGCATGTGACGTCATTTGGCGGGCTTGGCCGTGTATGCCGCGACCCCGGCCGCGGCCAGGGCGGAGACGGCCGCCTCGGTCATCGCCTCGGTCGCGTCGCCCGACTCCGCGAACCTGCACGCCATGCCCAGGCTCCCGTACTTCCCCCTGGACATGGACCTGTATGGGAGGACCTCCACGGACCCGCCGTACCCGATGCCGCTCAGGTACTCCCCTAACGCCGCGAGGTCGGCGTCGCCGTCATTGAACCCCGGCACCAGCGTGTACCTGACCAAAACGTCCCTGCCCGCGGCCACCAAATCCCTCAGGTTGCCTAGGGCGCGCCTGTTCCCGACGCCGGTATGCCTGATGTGCTTGTCGCCGTCCATCGCCTTGACGTCGTAGATCCATAGGTCCGTGTGCCCCACCGCCTCGGCCAGCGATTCGGGCGGGGCGTTGCCCGCCGTCTCGACGGCGGTGTTTATGCCGGCGTCCTTGGCCGCCTCCAGCATGGCCGAGAGGAATCCGGGCTGCATCAGCGGCTCCCCGCCGGAAAAGGTGACGCCGCCCCCCGACTCGTCATAGAAGGCCTTGTCCCTAGCCACCTCGGCGATCACGTCCCCGACCGTCACGGTCCTCCCCCGCAGGACGTGCGCCTGGGCGCAGCAAGCCTCGGCGCATCGCCCGCAGCCCGTGCACGCGCCTTCGCCGGTCTCCCGCGCGTCCGCGCCCACCAGGGATGCCGGGCATACCCCCCGGCAACGCCCGCAGCCGACGCAACGCTCCGGGAAGCGCTGGATCTGCGGCCCGAAGTACCAGGACTCCGGGTTGTGGCACCAGGCGCACCTCATCCCGCACCCTTTCATGAAGACGGTCGTCCTTATGCCGGGACCGTCATGGATGCAATACCTCTGTATGTTGAAGATGGATCCCGTCTTTCCCATATGCCCCTTATCCGTATATGCACCTGGAGACGCCTAGTATTACCGCCACCGCGATCAATGCGATGAACGCGGCCGCCTTCCACGCGGAGGCCTTCCCGTACGGCCCATGCCCTCTCAGCCCCATCACCCCCCATGCTCCGCGCGGCTGATGATCTGATTCTGCAGGGCCAGCCCCAACTCAGTGAAATACAGCGACTGGCCCGAGACCCTTATGCATAGGTCACGGTAGCCGTCCGGGTTCCTTTGGGCGTCCAGGAGCTGCTCCTTCGATACGCAGTTTACCTGCACCTCCATGCCGCCGCTCTTGAAATACGCGATCAGGGCGTCGGCCATCTTCCCTACGTCCTCGTCGGTCCCCAATATGGACGCTGATATCCTGGCGTTGACGTTCAGCCCGCCGGGCGCCAGGGTATGGTCGAGCGAGGCTGTCGAGTTGAGCAGCGCGGTGAGCCCGTTCCTGTCCCTGCCTTGGTCCCCGCCGAAGGTACCGGTAGGCGTCTCGCCATGCCTGCGCCCGTCGGGGGTGGCGGCCAGCGTGTACGACTGCTCGTCGATGACCTTCCAGCCGAAGTACTGCGGGCCGAACTGGGCCCCATACAGGTTCCTATAGGGGGTCAGCCCCCCGTCCACCGCGCGCATTATGCGCAGAGCGATGCCGTCGGCGGCCCCGTCCTCGTTGCCGTACTTAGGGCACCTGTTGAGCAGGTATTGCCGCAGCCACTCCCTGCCCGCGTAATTTTCGCGGCATGCCTCCGCCAGCTCCGCGAGGCTGACCACGCCGTCCTCAAATACGGCTTTCCTGATCGCCGCCAGGGAGTCGGCCGCCGTCACCAGCCCGGTGAACGTGGGGAACGTCTGGTTGTACGTGGCCCCCCCCTCGTTGGCCGGGACGCCTTTTTCGACGCAGCCTTCCAGCAAGGCGGAGGACAGGGTGAGGCTCACGCGCGCCCTATGCGACAACGCCGAGTCGGCCCGCTCCCTGATGACCGACAGGAGGTGCCCCAGGTATTCTTCGTACGCCTCCATGAGGCTCTCGAAGTCATCGAAACCGCGCAGCGCGCTTTCGGGGACGTGGCCGTCGGACCAATGCTTGAACTTGGGATCCTCCACCATCTCCTCGCCTCCGCCCAGGATCACCTCCAGAGGCTTGGCCAGGTTGGCGTACAGGTAGCCGGACATGACGTTCGAGCGCCCCTGCGGCGTGATCTCAACGCATTGGCAGCTGACGTAGTCCCTGGCGTGCTCCTTGGCGTACCCCGCGCGCGCCATGGCCTCGACGGCCACGGCGTCGTTGAAGAAGCCGGGCTGCGCCATCCCCCCGCGTATCGGCTCCAAGGCCCTTTCCAATAGGCCCTTCGGTTGGCCGGGCGCGTACCTGAACCATATCTGCGGGCCTTGCAGCCTAAGCCCCGAAGTGGCGTCGAGGATGAAGTAGGTGAGGTCATTCCAGAAAGGCCCGCCGTCGGGACGGCTGCCTGCGATGGTGATCGAGTCGCTCTGGCCGGTCATGATCGCCGACATGATCCTGGGCACCTGCAGCAGCTCCGCGGCCTGCCTGGCCGTCACCTTGCCCGAGGCCAGGTCCCGCCTATAATATCCGTCCAGCAGGTAGTCCATCCTGCCGACGCTGTTGGGCTCGCCGAAAGCGACCATGCGAAGGGCGAAGAAGCATATCATCATGGACTGGAGGGCGTCGAAGAAGCCTTGCGCCGGCTCATTGGGCACCCTCCCCAATGACTCGGCGATGCGCGAGAGCTCACCCCTGCGCCCCGGGTCCGGCTCCGAATTGGCGAGGCGAGCGGCCTCCGCGCGGAACCTGTCCGCATAGTGGAGGAGTGCCTTGAGCGACCTCCCGGCCGACGCATAGAAGCTGGCCTTCCTTTCCGCCGCCGCGATGCCGCCTACGTCCTGGCCGGGGCCCGCCTCGGCCAGCCTGGCCTCCCCGGCATTTATCTCCGCCAAGATACCCTTGACGCCGACGGCCAAAACCTTGCCGTAGTCCATCGCTATGTGGGAACGGGTAGCCTGCATGCCCGGGTAGCCTTCGACGCCCTTCCAGGCGCCGTCCCTCTGCTCCTTGGTATGCGCGACCAGCCCATACGTGGCGACCGTCTCCTGCGGCAGTATGGAGACCGGGACCCGCGAGAGGATGATCTCCGTGACCGCCGCTCCCCTTTCCAGGTCGCAGACGATACCCTCCGTCTCCCTATAAGCCGCGTTGCGGTATATGTGGACCCAGCCGCAGCCTTCGGCGAACGTGTCGGCGCCGTGCTCCTTTTTCAGCCGCAGCAGGTCCTTGGCCCGTTCGGTCAGCCCGTAGCGCTCAGGCTCCGCGCCCCGTCTGGCGGCGCCCCCGACGGGGCCGTCCCCGACGGACGCGTCATTGGCTTGCCTCGATGCCCCCATCACCATATGCGCCCCCCCCATGGATCCGTCCTATGATGCCCTGGTTATGCCCATCCCCGCGCACAGCGGGTTGGTCGCGACGTAGTCGCCGTTCAAGGCCGGGTCGGCCTCTATCGATCCCTCCTCGCCGCCTATGTGGCGCCGCCAGTCGTCCAGGCCCCCCGCCCCCAGCT
>WRCU01000244.1 GCA_009783805.1 Oscillospiraceae bacterium | reverse complement strand
GCATAAGCTGGGTGGGCTGGCCCGCGTCCGGCTGGGCCGGCGGGCCGTACTGCATAGGCTGGGTGGGCTGGCCCGCGTCCGGCTGGGCCGGCGGGCCGTACTGCATAAGCTGGGTGGGCTGGCCCGCGTCCGGCTGGGCCGGCGGGCCGTACTGCATAGGCTGGGTGGGCTGGCCCGCGTCCGGCTGGGCCGGCGGGCCGTACTGCATAGGCTGGGTGGGCTGGCCCGCGTCGCCCGACTCAACCTCACCGGGATCCGCCGCCCTCCCCTCCGCCCCTTCCCCCGCCTTTTTCGGCGCGGCGTCGCAGGCCTTGCCGCATCCCGTGCAGAACCTACTCCCCTCGCTGAGGCTTTCGCCGCAATTTACGCAAAATGCCATGGCCCCACCGCCCCTTTCGCCGAACACGCATGCCGCCGCCTGATTGACATTATATACGCCAGGAAGTATCTTAGCATTGCCGCAAACCCATGCACGCGGCGGGCAAAGGGGTGGTCGAGATAAATCCGGTGGGCACCGTGGCCAGGGGGATAAGGGCCCCGTTGATCAAGAAAGGCGATGACATAGCGGCGATCGCGGTGAGCTCCGTCCTGTCCGCATGCGAGGCGGACGGATTCGGGCTTCGCGACGGGGACGTAATCGGCGTGACCGAGGCCATCGTGGCCCGGGCCCAGGGGAACTACGCCGATTGCGGCCATATAGCCGAAGACGTGCGCGCAAAGTACCCTAAAGGGGAGTTGGTGGCCGTCTTTCCCATCCTGTCCAGGAACCGCTTCGCCAACGTGCTCAAGGGCATCGCATCTGGATGCGACAGGCTATGGATCATGCTCTCATACCCCGCCGACGAGGTGGGCAACGAGCTGATCACATGGGACATGCTGGACGCCTCGGGATACGACCCATACACCGACGTCCTCACCGAGGCCTCGTACAGGGAGGCCTTCGGCTACGAAGGCAGGCACATATTCACCAACGTGGATTACGTGGAGTATTACAAGTCCTTCGGCGACAACATAGAGATCGTGTTCGGCAACGACGCGCGCAAGGCCCTCCGCTTCTCACCCCACGCGCTCAGCTGCGACATCCACACGCGCGCCCGGACGAAGCGCCTCCTCCGGGACGCCGGCGCGGAGACGGTATATGGGCTGGATGACATAATGTCCGCCCCCGTGCGCGGCAGCGGCTACAACGAGAGGTACGGGGTGCTGGGCTCGAACATGGCCACGGCCGATTCCGTCAAGCTCTTCCCCAGGGATTGCGAGAGGCTGGTATCACGGATAGTGGGCTCGATCAAGGAAAGGACCGGCAAGAAGGTGGAGGCGCTCATATATGGGGACGGTGCCTTCAAGGACCCGATCGGCGGGATCTGGGAGCTGGCGGACCCCGTGGTCTCCCCGGCCTACACCGAAGGCTTGGCGGCGAAGGCCAACGAGCTTAAGCTGAAGTTCCTGTTGGACAACGACTTGGCCGGCCTGGGCGGCGAGGAACTGAGCAAGGCCGTGGAGTCCGCCATCAGGTCCAAAGGGGAGGACGGTGACCGGTCCTCGCTGGGCACTACGCCGCGGTTCTACTCAGACCTCCTGGGCAGCCTCTGCGACCTCATGAGCGGCTCGGGCGACAAAGGCACGCCGATCATCTTGATACAGGGCTATTTCGACAATTACGCATCTTGAATTCATGATAATGGGGTGACCTTATATGCCATACGCGTTGTTGGACGACTTCCCCACTAAAAAAGGCTTTGACCGGGCATCGGCGGCCCCCGAAGTGCAGGGACCCTTCCCGGCCACCTGGGAGTTCTCGCGGCTGGCGAGGGAGAACGCGGACGGCAGGTATACCGAGTACTTCGTGAATTGGGTCAAGAAGCTCAGGTACGAGGCGATCCTCGCCACGGCCGATGAGAAGGTCGGCCTGATACGGGGCGGCAAGGTCGCCGAATATATGGCGCAGGCCATGCCCGTGGTGATCGAGCCTCAGGACCAGTTCGCGGCCTATGGCCTGATGCCCCGGACGGAGGACGAGACGAAAAAAAACCTCGAAATGAACTGGAAGGTCACCAGCTGCAAGGGCAACTACATCCACTTCGCGCTCGACTACAAAAAATTGATCGATAAGGGCGTCATCGGCATCCTCGAAGAGGTGGACGCCAAGGATGGGGCCTTGGAAGGCGCCGGGCCGGAGGCCCAAGGCCGCAGGGACTTCTACGCGGCCGTCCGGCTGTCGCTCAACGCCGTCCTCATATACGCCGAGCGCTACAGGGCGGAGGCGGGGCGCCTGATGGAGGCCGAGGGCGACCCGGTTAGGGCCGCCCAGCTCCGCAGGATCCGCGACGCCCTGGGGACGGTCCCGCTGCGCCCCGCGCGGTCGTTCTACGAGGCCATGCAGTCCCTCATGCTGTACCATTGGTTCATGCTCTCCGTGGAGGAGAACGGCGTGAGTGTCGGCCGCATAGACTACTTCATGCGCGACCACTACGAACATGACTTGGCGGCCGGGAGGCTTACCCGCGCCGAGGCCTCTGATTGGATACAGCTCCTGATGATCCGCTGCAACATCATGAGCGGCCAGGGGGACTCCTTGATCCTCGCCGGCTCGACGCCCGATTCCAAGCCTTTTTGCAATGACCTTACGTACTTCGTGATAGACGGCGTCCGCGCGCTGCGGCAGAGGGGCCCGCAGATATGGCTCCGCTACGCGCCGGGTCTGCCCATCGAGCTCTTCAGGCGCTCCATGGCGGCGCTGCGCGACGGGACCTCCCACCCCGGCTTCTTCAGCGACCTGGCCGCAGTGCCGGCGCTGATGAACGCGGGGTTCGCCAAGGAGCACGCCCACGACTACGTATCATGCCAGTGCGTCGAGATAACGTCGGCGGGCAGGTCCGCCAACCTCAGCGGCCATTGCTACTATAATCTGGCGAAGCCCATAGAGGTCCTCTTAAACAAAGGCGAGCCCATGATCGACGAGGGCTACGGCGCCGCATGGCCGAAGGTCGCGTTCCCCGAGGACATCGATACGGGGTACGAGACCTTCGAGGATTTTTTGGGCGCGTACGAGCGGTACCTCCGCCATCTGTTGAAGGCGACGGTGAGCAGGTCAAACGACATACTGAACTACAAGCCGGAGATCATCCTCACCGTGACGTCGGCGCTCGTCGAGGGGTGCGTCGAAAAGGGCAGGCCGATCCTGGACGGCGGCGCCACGTACAACCAGGTGTTCCCCAACTTCACCAGCTCGGTCACCGCGGCCGATTGCCTCGCCGCCATACGCAAGGCCGTCTATGAGGACAAGAGGGTGACGATCGAGGGCCTGGCCGACGCGTGCCGCAGGGACTTCGACGGCGATGAGGGCCTAAGGCTGTACCTCCTGAACAGATGCCCCAAATACGGCAACGACGACCCGAAGGCCGACGACATGGCCAAGTTCGTATACGATACCGTCGCGGACGAGCTCTCCAGGCACGTCACGGCATGGGGCGACGCCTTCGCGCCGCAGTACTTCGCTCTGCACGCCTCG
>WRCU01000243.1 GCA_009783805.1 Oscillospiraceae bacterium | reverse complement strand
TACGAGGAGATCGTCGCCGCCTACGGCGCGGGCGACATCAAGCTGGCGCACAGGCTCGCCCACTCGCTTAAGTCGAGCGCCGGCCAGATAGGCAGGGAGGCGCTCCAGACGGTCGCCGCCGAGGTGGAGGGCCATCTCAAGAGGGAAGCCGAACTGCCGCCCGAGCCGCGGATGAACGCCTTCAAGGCCGAGCTGTGCGTGGCGCTCGAGGAGCTGAGGCCGTACCTGGAGGAGGCGGAGGCCGGGGCCCCCTACTCCGACGGGGCCGCGGACGACGCCGAGTTCGGCGCGCCGGACTCCGGACTGGACAGGGAGGCCGCGAGGAGGCTGTTCGAGAGGCTCGGGCCGATGCTCAGGCGCGGCAGCCCCGAATGCCTCAAGCTGATCCCGCAGCTGCGCCAGATGCTGGGCTGCTCGGCGCTCATCAGGCAGCTGGAGGACCTCAGCTTCGACACGGCCTTGGACTTGCTGGATAATATGGTGAAGAAGGTCTAAGGGGGCCAAGCCTGACATGGACGGCACGCCGAGGGGCACGATCCTCATAATCGACGACGAGAAGACGAACATCCTGTACCTGAACCGCATCCTGAGCGCGGACTATGAGATCCTCTCCGCCAAGGACGGCGCGAAGGGGATCGAGCTGGCGAATGAGTACAGGCCCGACTTGATCCTCCTGGACATAGTCATGCCCGAGATGGACGGCTACGAGACCCTCTCGGAGCTCAAGGGCGGCGAGGCGACGAAGGCCATACCGGTCATATTCATAACGGGCCTGACGGGGGACGAGAACGAGACCAAGGGGCTCGCGCTCGGCGCCGACGACTACATAAGCAAGCCCTTCAACGAGGAGGTCGTGCGCCTCCGCGTGCGCAACCAGATAAAGATCCTGAGGCAGATGCGCGCCATCATCGACGGTGAGCTGGCCGAGCATAAGAGCCGCGCCAAGGCGGACTTCCTCTCGCGCATGAGCCACGAGATGCGCACGCCGATGAACGCGATCATGGGCATGACGGCCCTCGCGCGGATGGAGGCGGACGAGGAAGCGCTGCAGGGCCACCTGAGGACGATCGAGGGGTCGTCGCGCGACATGCTCTGCCTGATAGACAACATGCTGGACATATCCGACATGAGCGGCGACAAGGCGACCCTGTCCTATTCGGACTTCAACGTGCGGGCCATGGTGAGGGGCGTGCTCGACGAGAACGACGGGAGGAAGAGGGAGAAGATGCAGACGCTGTCCGTGGACGTGGACCCGTCGGTCCCCGACGCGGTCAACGGCGACGCGCGCCGCCTGCGCCAGGTGCTGGGCAACCTCGTGTCAAACGCGGTGAAGTTCACGGGCGAGCGCGGGCGCATACAGATCAAGGTCAAGGCGCCGGAGTCGGGCGGCGGGGAGGTCACGCTGCGGTTCGAGGTCATAGACGACGGCATCGGCATCGAGGCGGGGCAGACCGAGAGGATATTCCAGCTCTTCGAGCGGGCCGAGGGCGGGCATGGCAAGGACTTCGAGGGCATAGGGTCCGGGCTCTTCATAACCAAGCACATCGTGGGGATGATGGGAGGCTCCATCGAGGTCGAGTCGGAGCCCGGCAAGGGCTCGAGGTTCGCCGCGACGGTGAGGCTCAGGGAGGCCTGACCGCCCGGCGGGCGGCCGCGCCCGGCGTGGCGACACAATCATTAGGGGGCGAAGAATGGACTCCTCAAAGGAATTCACCATCCTGATAGCCGACGACGAGAAGACCAACCTGGACATCCTGGGGGGCATCCTCTCGCCCATCTACAACCTGATCATCTCCAGGAGCGGCCTGCGCGCGTTGGAGCTCGCCAAGGAGAACCACCCCGACCTCATACTCCTCGACGTGCTCATGCCCGACATGACGGGGTTCGAGGTCATTGAGAGGCTGAAGGAGTACGAGATCACCGCGAGGATCCCGGTCATATTCATCACCGGCCTTTCGAACGACGAGGACGAGGAGCGGGGCTTCTTCCTAGGGGCGGTCGACTACATCACGAAACCCTTCAACAAGGCCATAGTCAAGGCCAGGGTGAACACGCACATCAGGATAGTGGACCAGATGCGGACCATCGAGAAGATCGGCCTCGTGGACATGCTCACCAAGATAGCGAACAGGCGCGGCTTCGAGGACCGGCTCAAGGTAGAGTGGAACAGGGCCATGCGCGAGGTCACGCCGATCAGCATACTGGTCATGGACATAGACAAGTTCAAGGCCTACAACGACTCTTACGGGCACCAGCAGGGCGACGTGGCCCTCAAGGCGTTCGCCGACGCGGCCTCGAGGTCATTGAAGCGCGCGGTGGACTTCGCGGCGCGCTGGGGGGGCGAGGAGTTCCTGATACTCCTGCCGGGCACGGGCCCGGCGGGCGCGGCCGAGATAGCCGAGAGGGTGCGCAGGAACGTGGAGTCCGCCGTCATCCTGACGGACGAGGGCAAGGAGACGAGGGTCACGGTCAGCATAGGCGTGAACAGCGTCGTCCCCACGGCGGAGGACAGCACCAAGGACTTCATCGGGAAGGCGGACCAGGCGCTCTACAAGGCCAAGAAGGCCGGCAGGAACAGGTGCGTCGTCCACGGGGCCTGACGGCGTGAGGGCCTGACGGCCCGGGGTTGAGCCTGACGGCCCGGGGTTTGGGCCTGACGGCCGACGGGCTCCATGCGGCCTAGGACGTGACTAACCAAAGAAGGAGCCCAATATAATATGGAATTCTCCGATTCCGGCAGGTACACGAAGCTCATGCTGGACAGCTCCCCCCTGGCCGCGCACTTCTGGGACGAGGACCTGCACATGGTCGACTGCAACCAGGCCGCCGTCAGGATGTTCGGGATGCCGTCCAAGCGGGAGTACATAGACAGGTACTTCGAGCTGACTCCGGAGTTCCAGCCCGACGGGGTCCGGTCCATAAACAAGCTCAGGCGCCTGATAGACGACACGCTCGAAACCGGCCTGCAGAAGGCCGAGTGGATGCGCCAGTCGGTGGACGGCGAGCCCATCCCGTTCGAGCTGACGCTCGTGCGCGTCGAGTGCGACGACAGGAACCTCATCGCCGGCTACTGCCGCGACCTGCGGGAGCATCGGCGCATGGCGGTTGACATCGAGAGGCGCGACACCTTGCTGAGCGCCATCAACCGCATCGCCGGGCTGCTCCTGGCCGCGGACAACGAGGAAAACTTCGAGGGCTCGCTCCTTGAGGGCATGGAGATAATCGGCAGGTGCATGGACGCCGACTTCGTGCAGATATGGCCGAACGAGACCCTGGAAGGCAGGCTGCACTTCACGCTTAAGTATAAGTGGGTATCCGAGAGCGGAAAGAAGGCGCCCGCGGTGCCCGTCGGGACCGCGGTGCCGTACGGCGAGCGCTGGTTGGGCCTATTGCCGCGCGGCGAGTGCGTCAACGGGCCCGTGGCGTCGCTGCCGGCGGAGGACCGGGAGCTCCTGGCCCCGCTGGGCATAACCTCGACCATAACCGTGCCGCTCTTTTATCGGGACAGCTTCTGGGGCGTCTT
>WRCU01000242.1 GCA_009783805.1 Oscillospiraceae bacterium | reverse complement strand
CGACGCGGTTTAAATAGTTCGCCACGATGGAGCAAACGATGCCCGCCGTGATGTCCTCCCGCGTCGCGCCCTGCCCGACGGCCTTGCGGATGTCGCTGTTTATGAAGGCGGAGCAGTGCTCTCCGAACTTGAGCGGCGCCTCGGCCAGCAGCGCTATCGGGCCTATCTCCCCCTCGCTCAATATGGACAGGTCGCCCGCCGCGCTCTCCTCGAGGAAGGAGCCCGTGCCCGCCGAGCAGGCCTCGTTCATCGCGTAGTCGATGGGCACGCCGTTATTTAGGAGCATGTACTTGGCGTCCTGGCCGCCTATCTCGAATATCGTCTCCACGCCGGCGTCGTAGTGAGCGGCGCCGACCGAGTGGGCGATGATCTCGTTGTAGACGCCCTTGGTGCCCAGGAAGACCCCCAGTATCTCGCGGCTGGAGCCGGTGACCGCCGCGAGGCGCACGTCCGGCGCGGAGGCGCCCCCGGCGGCGCCCAGATCGGCCAGGACGGCCCTGAGGCAGACCTTCAGCGCCCCCACCGGGTCGCCGTGCGTCCTGCCGTAGTGGCTCGCGACGACCTCGTCGGAATCCATGTCCATGAGACATACCTTGGTCGTGGTCGAGCCGCCGTCGACGCCCAGGACGTACCTGCCGTCCGGCCTGTAGGCCGAGCCGGGCCTTTCGTGCCTCGTCACCTTGCCCAGCCAGTCGCGCAGGCGGCCGAGCGAGTCGAACCTCACCTCGCCGGGGAGGGCGACCTTGTCCGGCGCCGGGAGGGGCTCGCCGTACTCGGGGGCCAGCGCCGCCGCGCCTAGGGCCTCAAAGACGGGCGCCTCCTCGGGCACGACGAACTCTATATCTGGGGCGAACTCCCTTATGAACCGGATGATGTGGCGGTTTAGCGTCATGCCCCCCACGAGCGCCACCCTGCCGGAGGCCACCTTGGCCCTCTTCAAAAAATCGGCCACCTTCACCGCCATCACCTTGGAGAGCGAAAGGACGATGTCGTCCTTCGTGGCCTCGCGCTTGTTCAACTTATGCGTGCAGTCGCTCTTCATGAACACGGAGCAGCGCGTCGAGAGGGGGTGCGCCTTGGCGTCGGGCGAGATCCCGTTTATGTCTTCTAAGGCCATGTCCATCCTGGCCAGCTGCTGGCGCAGGAACTCGCCGGTCCCGGAGGCGCACTTGTTCCCGGAGAAGCTCCCGGAGACCTTCCCGTCCCTGATCGAGTAGACGACCAGGTCCTCGCCGCCCATGCTCACCACGGCGTCCGCCCCGATGCCCAGCGCGCCCAGCGCGGCCTCCACGCATATGGGCTCGAGCGTGCTGGCCATGTCGAATATACCGCGGCCCTCGTTGCCCGTGACGAGCGCGGGTATGCCCGTGGGGACGCCCCCCTCGGCCAGCATCGCCCTGGCCGCCGCGGCGAAGTCTCCGTCGTGCGTGCGGTGGCCGCTCCACCTGACACTGCCCCCGTCGGCCAATACCATTTTAAGGCTCGTCGAGCCCACGTTTATCCCCAAAGCCAGCATTAAAAGGCGCTCCCATGCGGTGCGGATTTGCGGCCGGGCCGCCGTTGCCCGTCCTATGCGACCCCCCGGGCCGCATACCATATGATAAGAGCATTGCCACCATATGGCAACGTGCGGGGCTTGCCCGTTGGGGGAGGTTGCGGTACCTTTGGGAAGCGGGGCATGCCCGCGGGGGGGGGAACGGCCAATGGCGGGGGAGGAAAGCGTAAGGGGGCTGCGGCTGGACTGCGGCGAGGTGACTTCGGTGGGGCGCGTGGGCGCGGGCGATTACGCCTATTCGGCTGATGCGTCGTATAAGGGGCTACCGAGCTTCACGCGTGTCTCCGTCACGATGCGCCCCTCGGCGGACTCGAACGTGAGGGTGGAGGTTTGGCTTCCGGAGGAGGGCTGGAACGGGCGCTTCCTGGGGACCGGGAACGGTGGCGGCGGCGGGAACCTGTACATGAACAGCTGCGCGGAGGGGCTGAGGCGCGGGTACGCCTCCGCGAACACGGACCTCGGCACCTCGCCCGGGGCGGACGAGGCCATAGGACACCCCGAACGGTACGCCGACTTCGGGCACAGGGCCACGCATTGGATGACGGTCGCCGGCAAGGCCGTCACGGAGGCCTTCTACGGGCGGAAGGCGGAGGCCTCATACTTCTACGGATCGTCTACCGGGGGGAGCCAGGCGCTCATGGAGGCCCAGCGCTACCCGGACGACTACGACGGCATCGTCTCGATCGTGCCGGCGAACAACAGGACGCTGCTCCACGCCTATTTCCTCTGGGTCGAGAGGGCCCTGACGGGCCGCGACGGCAGGCCGCTCCTGGCCGAGGGCGACGCCGAGGCGCTGCACGCGGCCATCGTCGGGGCCAGGGACCGCCGCGGGGACGGCGGCGCGCCCGGCGACAGGTTCTTCACGGACCCGAGGCGCTCGTACGGCCGGATCGCGGACGCGGTCGACGGGCTGCCGTTCAGGGCGGAGGCCAAGGACGCGCTGATGAAGGTCTATGGCGGGCCCGTAAACCCCCGGACCGGCGAGCGCATATTCGGCCCCTACACCATCGGCGCGGAGAACGGCCTGATAGCCACGGTGGCCAAGGGCAGGCCCGACTGGCTCTACTACATCTTCCGGTGGGCGTTCGGGTCGGGCTTCGACCCCATGTCCTTCGACTTCGACGTCGGCCTGGAGCGGCTCAACCGGGCCCTTGCGAGGCACGTGAACGCGAACGACCCTGACCTCGGGGCCTTCAGGGACTCGGGGGGCAAGCTCATCATCGTCACGGGCACGCAGGACGACATCTGCCCCCACCACGACACGATCAACTATTATGAGCGCGTCTGCGGCAGGCTGGGGGGTCTGGGCGCGGTGAGCGGCTTCGCCCGGCTGTTTGCCGTCCCGGGGTGCTGGCACGGGCCCGCGGGCGTGCCCGGGTTCAGGTCGCTCGGCATGGACGGCGGCACGCCGCTGTTCGAGACGGTCGCAGCCTGGTTCGAGCGCGGTGAGGCGCCGGATAGGCTGCTCATGGGCGGGCACAGGGATGAGGCCCAGGAAGGCGGGGCCCCCATGCAAAGGCATGTGTACCCATACCCCAGGTTCGCCGTATATAAGGGCGGGGACGGCGGGGGTGGGGCGCGCCCGCCGGAGGGTGACCCGGAGGCCTACGAGGCTGAGGAGCGCCCGATGGGCGTCTTATACGCCGCGTCGGAGCGGCTGCTTTCGCTATGACATGGGGCTGCCGTCGCTGCGGCCACCTGACCTACTAACCTACCGAAGCATGCATCGGGCCGGCCTCCTGGCTTACTGCGATCCCGCTAGCCGCGCCCGTGTGGGCCGCCGACCTGGGGTCGTGCGGCGGCCCCCTGGCCTACCGCCCCTCAGGCGGCGGCCAGGCCCACCCCAGCGCCGCGTACACCTTCGCCCACCGCTCGGGCATCCCTGCGTCGGCCCCCAGGACCGGCCTGAACCCCAATCTGTGGTAGACCTTGATGGCCGGCAGCCTATGGTCGTCCGTCGTCAGCACCGCGCCCCGGAACCCGT